>JABDLZ010000229.1 GCA_013001705.1 Flavobacteriales bacterium | reverse complement strand
CACAAATCCTTTCATGTTAAGAACATATATTGGAAAGCAAGTGTTAGTATCCTTGTTCGTGCGAATCCTCCTCCTCATAGTCATCGGCTCATTGCTCTGGTCCTGCGCAGCCACGCAGAGCACGGGTGATCATCGCATCGATGGCATCGCCTTGGAAGGCCCTCCTCATCCAGCGGAGGATGCTGTGATGCAAGAGATCGCACAGCAAGGGGCCGAATGGGTCTGCTTGATGCCTTATGCCTATATGAAGGACACTCGATCAGAATTGATCTACGGCCCGGTCGATTGGACCTGGTGGGGAGAGAAGAGCGATGGAATTCGTGCGCTGATACATCGGGCTCGAGCAGCTGATCTATCCATCATGCTCAAGCCCCATCTCTGGATCGGTCGGGGATATTACACGGGCGAGCTTTCTTTCTCAGATACCGCGCAGCAGGAGAAATGGAATGCAGATTATCGCCAGTATCTGCTGCACTATGCTCACATGGCCGAGGAAGAAGAGGTAGAACTGCTCTGCATAGGCACGGAACTGTGCATGCAGCTCAATGATGACCCTGCGTTCTGGACTAGCTTGATAGAGGATATCCGCGAGGTCTATACTGGGAAACTCACCTATGCCGCCAACTGGGATTGCTATCAGGATTTCCCTCTCTGGAAGCAATTGGACTACATCGGAATAGATGCCTATTTCCCCATCACAGAGGTCGAAGAACCCAAGATGGAAGATGCTCTAGCGGGATGGACCTACTGGAAAGAATCCATGCGGAAGTATGTGGATACGGTGGGACGGCCCATCCTATTTACCGAGTACGGCTATCGCAGCAAGAAAGGAGCTTTGGCCGAACCGTGGGTGAGCGGCACGGGAGCAGATGGAGAGCCCGATAAAGACATTCAAAGCTTAGGCTACGAAGCGCTCTATTGTACATTCTGGAATGAAGCCTGGTTCCAAGGTGGATTCCTATGGAAATGGCACGTGGAAGAAATGCATCGACCGGCAGAACGTAGCAAGGATTATACTCCTCAGGAAAAGCCGGCCATGGATATCATACGGAAACACTACGGAGCTCAGTCCTTGAAGAAGAAGGAGCAATAGGAATTCCCTCCTACCTGCAAGAGGACGAAGTATTCTCCGCGGGCCAGGTTCCGCACCATCAACTCTTCCCGATAGCGCCCATAGGTCGTCCGCCTGATGATGGACCGCCCATTCGAGTCGAAGACCGCATAGCCATCGATCGCCTGTGCTTTCGAATGGAGAACGAGATAATCCCTGGTGGGATTGGGATAGACGGTGATGTATTCTGCCAATGATCCCTCAAGTCCCACCGGAGCGGCATTCCGATAGCGGATCGTTTCTCCAAAGCCGCTCTGCGTGATCTCCAGCAGGGGCTGTATCACTCCCGGACTCAACCATTGATAGATGGTCTGCTCAGGAGTTGGAATAGCAAAGCCTTGCTGGGTACTCTCCACATAGATGGAATCGATACTGTTGACGATCATTCGCACCTTGAGCACATCGTAGCTTCCCTCGGGCATGAGGAGTGTCCCCCAGCCTTCTACCGAGACCTCTCGCTCCACCTGTCGATGGTAGGAGCCCAATCCCGGAATCTCCAGATCACTGACGGAACTGGACGTGTGGGAATCCCCATAGTCCAAAGGGAACTGATAGATCCAATCGGGAGGGATGTTCCGGACCGAAGAAGGGATGCCGTTCACATTGGCACCGAATCCCACGTTGCGCAAGCCTTCTGAATCATTCTTGAAATAACTGTAGGTGTCGGAGATGGAGATGAAACCCAAGTCCAGATCCACATCGTTGCGCGCATAGTCGGCATCATGATCGGGATAGAGGATGGGATTATTGAAGAAGAACTGGAATAAGAATGGGGTCTCTCCTACCGTGATGAAGCTATCGACTCCTGTAGCGGTGGAATTAAGGTCGGAATAATCCCAGAGAATACCAGCACCGGTCAGTGAAGCATCATTGGCCACAGGGTCCGAGAAAGCAAAAGGGAATTGTTCTCCCGCTGAGGGCATATCAGATGCATCCATAGTGACCTGTGCCACCAGATGAAAAGAGCTCATCATGAGGACACAGAATATCGCGTCTCTAAGAATGGATGCCATGCGTCATGTTAAATGTAACATGCAAAACCGAGTCTGATACAATCAAAGGGCACGAAATCTGTTACTTTGTACAGACTATGGATATGAAACGCTTTTTCCTCCTGCTTTCTTGTGCCATGACCCTTTCGCTGAGTGGCCAGGAAGTGATACAGTTCTCCGGAATCATCGTCACAGGTGATAGTTTGACACCGGTACCTTACGCCAATATCATCATTGAGAACACCAATAGAGGTACCACCTCTGATTTCTACGGCTACTTCTCCTTTGTCGCGCAAGAGAACGATACGGTGCTTTTCTCTGCCTTGGGATATCGCAAGAGCCGCTTCGTGATTCCGGATAGTCTCGAGGATAAACGCTATTCCCTCATCCAGGTACTCTTTACCGATACGATACAATTGAGTGAGGTCACGGTATACCCGTGGGCCAGCCGAGAGGCCTTTGCCGAAGCATTCATCAACGCCTCACCGCCTGATGACGACCTCGTGAGAGCGCGGGAGAATCTGGCTCCTTCACGCATGCTGGTGATGATGGAGACCATGGACCGGGATGGCTTCAGCAATTACAAGCTGACTCAGCAGCAATACGCCAATCAGATCTACTACTCCGGCCAGGCACCACCTATCAATCTGATGAATCCGGTGGCTTGGGCCTCCTTTATCGAAGCCCTACGGGATGGGAGTCTCAAACGCTGAGACTATCCACAATGCATGCAATGATCTCCGACTTACGGAGTTGAGTACAGCAGCCGCAAATACATACTTTAGCCGCCCATGAGGCTCTGTCTGTTCATCTCCCTCCTACTCATCGGTGATCTGTGCCTCGCTCAGACCGCGACCATCCGTGGACGGGTACAGGATGACAATGGAACACGACTGCCGCAGGCCAATGTCTATATCGCGGCCTCAGGCTTGCAGACCACCACCGATAAAAATGGTCAATTCGAATTGGAGGTCCCTTCGGGAGTCGAGATCGTTCTGGAAAGTTCCTACACGGCCTATCGCCCCTATACACGCACGCTGACCTTGGACTCTGGAGAAGTACGCGAATTGAACATCATCCTGCGTATCAAGCAGCTCAAGACAGTAGTGATAGAGGATGAGGGCAAGCGTTTCGAGATGATGGAGCGCATCCAACCCCGATTGACCACTCGTATCCCCAATCCTACCCAGGGGATAGAGTCCATCCTACTCGGACAACTCGGTGTGGTGAGCAATAATGAATTGAGCTCGTCCTACTCGGTGCGCGGTGGGAGTTTCGATGAGAATCTGGTCTATGTCAATGATATCGAGGTCTATCGCCCCTTCTTGACCCGGAGTGGACAGCAAGAAGGACTCAGCTTTGCCAATCCCAATATGGTCAGCAGCATCCTATTCTCAGCAGGTGGATTCGATGCCAAGTATGGAGATAAGATGTCCTCGGTGCTGGACATCCGCTACACCCGACCTTCGGGACGGGAGGGTTCATTCACAGGCGGCCTGCTAGGTGGCGCTCTGCACTACGGGAATCTCAGCAAGAACAACCGGACCGGATACATCTTCGGGCTGCGTTATAAGACCAATCAGTACCTGCTCGGATCGCTCGATGAAGAAGGGGATTATGGCTCGGATTTCTTGGATGCCCAAGTCTACGTGACTCACGGCCTGTCCGATCGTTTCAATCTGGAGTTTCTCGGAAATATCGCTGGAAACCGATACAACTTCATTCCCCGCACGCGCACCACCCAACTGGGAAGCATCAATGAGGCCCTGCAATTGACCGTCTTCTTCGATGGACAGGAGATCACCCAGTATGACACCTATTTCGGTGCCTTCAGCCTGACGGACAATCCTACGAAGCGACTTACGCTGAAATACATCGCCTCGGCTTACAAGACTTATGAGAGGGAAGAATTCGATGTACTGGGGCAGTATCGATTGGATGAGTTGGAGCGGGATCTGGGCTCGGATGAATTCGGAGAAGTGGTCAGCAATATCGGGATAGGAGGCTATCTGAATCACGCACGTAATTCTTTGGATGCAACGGTATTGGATTTCACGCATCGCGCGGTCTATACCCAGGATGTACATACCGTACAATGGGGAGCCGGTATCCGGTCAGAGGCCATTGATGACCGATTGAGCGAGTGGCGTTTTGTCGACAGTGCAGGCTATTCCCTGCCCTATTCCTCCAATGGCCCCATCGTGTTGGATGATCTCATCAAGGCCGAGAATTCCATACAATCCACCCGATTGCAACTCTACCTGCAGGACAATGTCAAATGGACTGCTCCCGATAGCGCCAAATGGGATTTCACCGTAGGGGTCAGGGCCAACCACTGGACCTTCAACGGTCAAAGTGTGATCAGCCCCCGTGGGCGTATCTCCTGGCGACCCGCTTGGACCAAGACCGTGGGCGATAGCTTGGTAGCACGTGATATCATCTTCAAAGCTGCCGCTGGAATCTATTACCAACCGCCTTTCTATCGCGAATTGAGACGGCTGGATGGCAGCTTGAATGAGGATATCGAAGCACAGCGATCCCTCCATTTCCTATTGGGTACGGATATGATGATCCAACTTTTTGGGCGTCCCTTCCGACTCATTACCGAGGGCTATTATAAACAGTATGATGCGCTCATCCCTTATGAATTGGAGAACGTAAGGCTGCGCTACTATGCGACCAACAACGCCAAAGGATTTGCCTACGGATTGGACACCAAATTGAATGGCGAATTCATCCCCGGTGTGGAATCCTGGGCGAGTCTGTCTTTCCTCAGCACGAAAGAAGACCTACTGGATGATTTCTATTTGGAAGAGGACGATGAGGGAAATGTCACCCGCGTAGAACCCGGATTCATCCCTCGAAATACCGACCAACGGGTCACCTTCAGCATGTTCTTCCAAGACGAGATGCCCTTGGACCCGAGCTTCAAAGTACAGCTGAGTGTACATTATGGCACCGGACTCCCCTTCGGACCACCGGACTTCAATCGCTATCGAGATACCTTGCGCACACCCTCCTACCGCAGGTTCGACATTGGATTTTCCAAGCAACTCATCGATGATAAGACCGAGTTCCGCAACCCCAATGGATTTTTCAGTCGTTTCAAAGAAGCATGGATCGCACTGGAGGTCTTCAACCTTCTGGATGTACCCAATGTGCAGAGCTATCTCTGGGTCAAGGATGTAAGAGGAAGGCAATATTCCATTCCCAACTTCCTCACGCCCAGAAGACTCAATGTGAAACTCTACTTCAGATTCTGATCTTGTATCGCGTTGATTTTTACTTTCGACTCACTGTATGAAAATATCTTAGTGTATTTTTGACACTATTAAAATGGAGAACCAACAATCACATTCACTTCGCTCATTAGCATTCCTCACCTCGGGTGGAGATGCACCGGGCATGAATGCCGCTATACGTGCGGTAGTACGTGCCTGTGTCTATTATGGAATCGTGCCCTACGGGGTGAAACGCGGCTATCAGGGAATGATAGAAGGCGAGATTGAGAAGATGCATGTCCGCTCTGTCAGTCGCATCCTTTCTCAAGGGGGTACTATCCTCAAGTCTTCACGAAGCGAGGATTTCCGCTCTAAAGAGGGAAGACAAAAAGCCTACGACAATCTGAAAGAATTGGATGTCGATGGATTAATCGTCATCGGAGGGAACGGGACCTTCACCGGGGCCAGTGTCTTCACTCAAGAATTCGATATCCCTACGATCGGTATTCCGGGCACCATCGATAATGATCTCTACGGCACCGACTACACCATCGGATACGATACGGCCACCAATGTGATCACCGAGTGTGTGGACAAGATCAGGGATACGGCCTCATCGCATGACCGTCTCTTCTTTGTGGAGGTGATGGGAAGGGATTCGGGATTCTTGGCCTTGCGTGCCGGAGTCGCTACCGGTGCCATCGCGGTGATGCTCCCCGAGCAGAAACGTAGCATCGATGAGCTGGTCAAGATCCTGGAATATGGGGCGGCCAATAATAAGACCTCGAGCGTGGTCATCGTGGCCGAAGGCGAGAGCTATGGAGGAGCCTACGAAGTAGCTCGACAGGTCAATGAACGCTACTCGAACTATGATACCAAAGTGACCATCCTCGGTCACTTGCAGCGCGGAGGAAGCCCGACCTGTTTTGACCGCGTGCTGGCGAGTCAGATGGGCGTACGTGCGGTAGAGGCATTGATCAAAGGTTCTCGCGAACAGATGGTGGCCACCGTGAACAACCGGCTTGAGTTGGTCCCATTTGCTGCGGCCATTGCTAAGAAATCAGAAATAGATGAAGAGATGCGAAGAATGGCGAGTATCCTCTCCATCTGAGTATCACAGAAATTATCGAAACAATTATGTCAAAGAAGAAAGTTGCAATTAATGGATTTGGTAGAATAGGAAGGTTGACCTTCCGCAATCTATTGGAGAATCCGGATATCGAAGTAGTAGGGATCAATGACCTTACCGATAATCACACACTGGCCCACCT
>JABDLZ010000228.1 GCA_013001705.1 Flavobacteriales bacterium | reverse complement strand
GAGCAGGCCGGGGCCAGTATCATCAATACCGGTATCGGCTGGCATGAGGCCCGTATTCCCACCATCGCGACTATGGTACCGCGGGCCGGATTTGCATGGGTCACCAAACGCCTGATGGGTGAAGTCGATATTCCGCTCATCACCACCAATCGCATCAACGATCCCCGCACGGCTGAAGAAGTCTTGGCCGATGGATGTGCCGATATGGTGAGTATGGCCCGACCCTTCTTGGCCGATGAGGAGATCATGATCAAGTCCCGCACCGGAAGGGAGAAGGAGATCAATACCTGCATCGCATGCAATCAGGCCTGCCTGGACCATGTATTCGAGCAGAAGACCGCCAGTTGCCTGGTCAATCCTCGTGCCTGTCATGAGACGGAGTACGATGAGTCGCCTGCGCAACAGAAGAAGAAAGTAGCCGTGGTCGGGGCCGGTCCGGCCGGACTGACCTGTGCCATCACTGCTGCCCAGCGTGGCCATGACGTACATGTCTACGAGAGACGTGAGCGTATCGGTGGGCAGTTCCTCTTTGCCAGCCAGATACCCGGCAAGGAAGAGTTCAGGGAGACCCTACGCTACTATGAGACCATGGTGGAGAAGCATGGAGTCACCGTGCATCTGCGATCCGAGTTCCAGGCCGAGATGGCCGCGGACTATGATGAGGTGGTGATGAGTACCGGTGTGCTTCCGCGTATCCCGCGGATCGAGGGTATCCAGCATGAGAAGGCAGTGCCCTATCCGGAGGTGCTCTCAGGCCGGGTCAGAGTAGGACAGAAAGCGGCCATCATCGGTGCAGGTGGGATTGGATTTGACATGGCGGCTTTTCTGGGTCATGAGACCATGAGTAAAGAAGATTTCGAGGAATTCTGGGGAATTACGCGCAATGGAGAAGTACGGGGAGGAGTCACCTCTCCTGAAGACGATCATGCAGACCGCGAACTCTACATGCTCAAGCGCTCACCCGGCAAAGCTGGCAAGGACCTGGGTAAGACCACAGGCTGGATACACCGGCAAACGGTCAAGAAACTGGGAGTTACAGAGATGAGCAGCGTGGAGTACCTGCGCATCGATGATGATGGACTTCACATCCGCCACCAAGGGGAGGAACGATGCTTGGAGGTGGACCATGTGGTCATCTGTGCTGGGCAAGAGAGCGATCGCAGTCTGGAAGATGATCTGAAGGCTGCGGGTAAGACTCCTCACATCATAGGAGGAGCGCTGAAGGCCGGGGGTATCGATGCCCAGCGTGCCATCGAGGAAGGTTTCAGACTAGGGCTGAGTCTGTAAGACATTGTACGTGGTCTTGAAAGAGGATCTCTAAATCTCTTGGGGAGGATAGGAGGTGATGACTTAAATTCATCACATCTCCAAGTTGGGTATTATTACCTAACAAGAAGACGCTTAACCCTTAAACCGCCATCAATGAAAACTTCAATCATAAGTGTACTCCTTATCGCAATGTGCGTAATGAGCTGCACGAGCAACTCGGATAATTCAGCAATTGAGACAAATGACTCTAGCGAGGAGAAAAGAGAAATACAAAGACAAGCCATCAATCCTCCCGATGACTGGGGAGCTGGATTTGAAATGAATCAAGCTGAACTCATTTCTGACTTCAGTGAGATGATCAAATTCTCGGGTCAGACCTCGCTTGTTCCAGATACCAGTGCTGAAATGGGACTGGGAGTGAAATATCCAGGGGACCAGAGAAAGCAGATGGAATTCATCCTAAATGCAATCGATGATCTGCTGAAACAGGCAGGAATGGAAAGAAAAGACATCATTCATGTGAACTTCTACACGACCGATATGGAAGGACTATTAGGAAACTATGATGTCTATGCCACTTGGATCAAAGAGGCAGGCATACGTCCCACCCAATCGGCAATTGGTGTTGCTCAATTGGTCTCACCAGATATGAAATTGGAGATCGAAGTGACGGGAGCTCGTTAGAAGAATAGAATCGATCTTGGCCGGCTAGAGCTATGATTCGTGGCTGAGAATCGTCAGGAAATAGAAAGATCACAATTCATGAAGAATCCTGAACTCAGCGGAAATGTGCTGTTGGGGAAGCCCAAATCGTGATCATGACCGTGACAGTTATGCAATGCTTACCCGTTCATCACGTTGCTATCCCATGCGTGCACTAGGCCTGCCTTTGCTGAACATTGTCTTCTTCATTACCCTTGCGGCTCCTCATCCGCTTGCTGCCTGCAGCATGTACAAGATCAGCGCAGGAGGCAAGACCATGGTGGGATGCAATGAGGATGCCTGGCGGACGGATTCTAAGATCTGGTTCGAGAACGCTCCATCTGCAGAAGGATACGGAGCGGCTTATACGGGATCCCGAGAGGTATCAGCCGGTCGATTCGCTCCTCAATCAGGCATGAACACGGCCGGCCTCGTATTCTCCCGATTGGCTGCATACTATCCGGATAAAGGGCCTGTGCAGCATAAGAAGCCCGTCTATAATGAGATCGACTACCTGACAGGTGTTATGCAACAATGTGCCACGGTCGAGGAGGTAAGGGAATTTATCGAAGACTATGATCGCTCATTCTTCATAGACGATGTATTCATCTATATCGACCCCAGTGGGAAATACCTGGTCGTAGAGCCCTACGGAAGCATCATGGGGGAAGAGGCCAACTACGTCCTCTCCAATTTCTGTCCCTCCATCACCCAAGAAGAAGAGGCAAATCGCCTAAGTAAATACAGAAAAGGCAAGGCATTCCTTGAACGAAATAGCGCAGAGAATTCCCTAGAATATTGCCGATCACTTTCTGATACCATGCATGTGTGCAGAAGTCGTAATGGGGATGGCACCTTGCTCACCTCCATCTGGGACACCGAGAATCTCCAAGTACATCTGTACTTCTACCATGACTACGATACCTCTGTACAGTTAGATCTGAATGAAGAACTGGCCAAAGGCGACCATATGATCGATATCCCGAGTCTATTTCCAGAGAATGAGGAGTTCATGCACTTGGCTGAGTACATCACGCCATTTAATACTCCGCTAATACGTGTAGGACTGGCCTTCATAGGAGGGCTATTGCTTCTGCTGGGCTTAGGGTATGCGATTCTGTTGCTGAAGTATAGGAGATGGGGTTTTCTGATTCCCATGGCGCTCATCAATGGGATACTCTTCGCCTATCTCTTCGTGCTCGCGACCAATGTGTCCATCTACTACTTTGACGCACCCTATACCCACCATAGTTCCAATTTGATAAGCCTTTCTTCTTACTCGCCATTCCTACTTCTCTTGGCCATTATACCCCTACTGTACTCTACCCGCAAGGGATACATGACTTCTCGGCCTAGGAAATGGATCCGGGCCCTGGTCTTTTCCAATCACGCGATATTCCTCCTATTGATCTTTTGTTTCAGCTATTGGGGACTGTATCATTTCTGGGTGTAAGGAAAGCCGCATAGAAGAGGGTCTATGCTGATACCTTGAATTGCTAAGGGACATCCTATACAGATGGCATGTCTTGACCAGCATGTCGATCGCTGCTCTTGCTGCCGTACCTTCGAGAACACGCTAAAAACACCACATGCATATTGAATGGGTCAATCACGCCTCTTTCATCCTTGAGTACAAGGACCTCAGACTGATCACAGACCCTTGGATCGAAGGCCGGGTATTCAACCAGAGCTGGGGTCTGCTCGCTGAAACATCATTCAACTACGATGATTTCAGCAGCATTACACACATCTGGTTCTCACACGAGCATCCCGATCATTTCTTTCCGCCCAATATCAAGAAGATTCCCGCTGAGATACGTGAGAATATCACCGTACTCTTCCAAAGCACCATCGATGAAAAGGTCTCTGATTTCTGCAAGAAACTTGGCTTCAAAGAAGTCATCGAGATCAAGGATGAAGTTCCTTACCCGCTGACAGAGCATGTTGTGATACGTATTGGCAAAGTGGTGAATGATACCGACTCCTGGCTACATATACAGACTCCTGACTTCACGGTCATGAATTTGAATGACTGCACATTCAGTGAGAAGGACTTGGATACATTGGCCCGAAGGATTGGAAGAGTGGACCTCCTCCTTACGCAATTCTCCTTTGCCAAATGGATTGGAAATAGGACGGATGAGATCGGTATGCAATCGCATGCACGTAAGAAACTCGATGAGATAGGGCATCACATACGGGCCTTCAGACCCACTTTCACTATCCCATTTGCCAGTTTTGTGTGGTTCTGCCATGAGGATAATTTCCATTTCAATGCTTTCGCCAACAGAATCGATATGATCCAGCAACATATCGATGACCTGGAAAGTCGTGCTGTTGTGCTCTATCCAGGTGACAGATGGAAGGTGGGAGAGGGTTTTGAAGGATCGGAAAAGGCCATCGAGCGATATATGGCCGATCATGCCGCTTTGGCTCACAGGGAATTGACAACATTCGATTCGGTATCGGAAGAAGAATTGAAGAGACTGGCCGATCGATTCATAGAGAAAAGTCTCGATAGGAACAGCACACGAAAGCTGACATCCTATAGGCCCTTGCGCGCACATCTCACAGATAAGAATGAGGTCTATAGTTTATCCTACCGGAACGGTTTCCAAAAGGTGGACCTAGCAGCTGAGGATGCGGATATCTCTTTTCACTCGCAGAACCTGTCCTATTGTCTAAGCCACGATTGGGGCTTCAATACGATCCTCATCGCAGGGACATTCCAAAAACCACCGGGGGGTGATTTCCAGAATTTCAAAGAATACCAGTGGGTGGCCCATCTGAATAATCACGGGAAGAAGATGAAAGGAACACTAGGTCGATTGATCGACAAGGTGGTCAAATGATATCAATCAATAACCAAAGCCAGCATGGATGCACATAGGCAAGAACCGTTCAATGAATCCGCTTTGACCACCATCTTGGTCATCCAGGACATGACTGCTTCTAAAGACTTCTATGTCGATGTACTAGGTGCCAAGGTCTTTCGTGAATATGGAGGAGATTCACTGGTGCTTGAATTCTTAGGAAATTGGATCCTTCTGGTCACATCGGGTGGACCTACGGAGGATAAACCCGATACCCATTTCTTGCCTCCTGAGAATAAAGATCACGTAAGTCATGCGTTTACCATCCGCGTGCAGGATTGCCGTGCGTCCTATGAGATACTCAGATCCCGCGGAGCTGAATTCATCACTCCACCTCTGGACCGAGGACAGGAGACACGCTGTTTCTTCCGTGACCCGGATGGTCACCTCTTCGAGATAAGTGAATATCGTTCCTCCTGAATCCGGATCATTCTACTTTTATGAATGGTCAACAGCACGAGCCATGAAAGGAATTGGAAACACCCCCTTGATCCGCTTGAATCACCTTACGGGTGAAGAAGATGCAACAGTGTACGTCAAGTACGAAGGAGCCAACCTCACGGGAAGTATGAAAGACCGAATGGCCCTTTCCATGATAGAAGGAGCAGAAGCAAGAGGAGAACTGAAGGCTGGAGGCACCGTCATAGAGTATACCGGAGGCAGTACGGGAGCCGCTTTGTCCATGATATGTGGTCGGAAAGGATATCGCGCCCATCTCATTTCCTCCGATGCATTTGCCGAGGAGAAGATCCAGATGATGCGGGCTTTTGGAGCAAAGGTGGAAATCATCCCTAGCAAGGATGGCAAGATCAGTGCAGAACTCATCCTACGTATGGAAGCACGGGTAAAGGAGCTCGATGATAAGGCCGATACCTTTTGGATCGATCAATTCAATAACGTGGACAACAGGAAGGGATATCGCGCTATGGCCCGGGAGATCATGGACGATTTGGGTACGGACATCGATGTATTCATAGCAGGTGTAGGC
>JABDLZ010000227.1 GCA_013001705.1 Flavobacteriales bacterium | reverse complement strand
CTATCGGTCAGTAGGGATCGCAAGTAATCCAAGTCAGGGTCGGTCTTCAGTGATGCTGCCGGCTCATAGCCTTGGACTATGGCCCGTATCAAAGGGTAGAAGGCCCTTCTCGCTGCTGGGTCTTCGGATAATGAGAGGGCCTTTGCCAGATGTACATAGTCCTCGGCTTGTACCGATCCATGACACCGTGTGGCCCGTTCGAGATGGTGGATCGCTTGCTTCCAATCCTGTGACTCCAAAGCCTTCATGCCTTCATCGCGATGACTTCGATAGGCATTGACGATCGAGTCTGATCGCAGTCGGGCTTCCTCTTCAGTCGGGATGGTATAGGTGAAACCCATGGAGACTGCATACTCCTCTACATGCCGTGTGATGCCCATGTCCTCTCTGCGCTCCTGTACCTGCGATTCTTGCGCAATGGGCTGGAAATGCCCTTCCCACAATCCATTATTGGAGGTGCTCTGGGTGGCATACAGTTGCTTCTCACCAAACGCGACTTGCACCCGGTCGTAGAGGTAGGCATAGTTCCTTGGATAGACCTGTTCTGCCTCAAGGGCTTCTTCCATCAATGCGAGGCACTCGGCCTGAAAGAAGGGGTCGCGATCGGCATGTTGCACCAGGACCCAGGCACTTCGGCTGGCCATAGGACCCACTTTTTCGAAGGTCGGCCAGCCGTACTCGGCCACGATCTCCTTCATGCGCTGGGTATGCGCTCTATCGGCTGCCAGTAGCTGCTTAGAGAGAGCCCTGTAGCGTTTAGACCCAGTCTTTCCCTTGCGGATCATACCTCCCCATTTGATACGGAGCTTTTGATCGGAATCCCGCATTTCGATCAGTTCTTCGGCCAATTCTGGATACAGGATCGGTTCAGATTCGGTCTGTCCAGAATCCTGTGCCTTGAGGTAGAATCCACTGCACAATGCAATGGTCAAGAACAGGACTCCTAGCATAGGAGAGGTGTTCGAGTGGGATTTACATGTCCCTATGCTTTGTCGTAATTCAGTCATACGCGTTCATTCAGCTCATTCGTGATGAACTCGTAAAGTGCGCGGATCATTTCCAGAGTAGAACCGGCCCGCATGTGCACGTAGTGATTCTCTACATCGATTCCCGAAACCCGTTTCAAGAACTGCTCATCATCGCGCATCGATCCATACAGCTTACTATCTATCCATGCATTGCTCTTGAGGTATCTATCTGGGTCTTTGGTAAAAGTCACATATCGGAGTAGTTCAGGTTCTACATGGAGCTCTACGTACTGTATGCGCTCGTTCTCATATCTTCTGTAGTAGGGATATTGTATCTCATAGAGTCTGGAAATGGCTCTACGTAAACTGTCGTTGGTGATCAATTCTATTCCTTTGGAGGAGAGCAGTTCATATCCACTGGTATTCGGATCGAAATGTGGTGTGATGCGTAGGTAATTGAGTGCATACCCGAATTGAGGCGTTGGGGCATCCGATTCTCTCAGAGTCTCTTTGATCTCGTTGCAGGCATTGGATATACTGTCCATGAGCACGATGTCTTCGCTCAGTCCTTGCATATCCGACTTTAAATCGCTCGAGATCTCTTTCAGGATCTTCAATTCGAGTTGGTTGTTCTTGGAAATGTCATGCCGGGTATCGATCTCCAATGCGATCAAAATCCCGATAACGACCAGTACGATCTCCCCGATAGCGTAGAGCAGATACTTGCTGAATCTATTCTCAGACAAGAGTCGCTGGCGTATCCTTCTGAAGAACTTGAACATAGAGGGTAGCTTGGCTTGGTCGGTTCAATATAGGCCATATCCCATGAAAAAAGCCCTTCCGTTTCCGAAAGGGCTTCTTGATTCTTCTTTAAGTCAAGTCACTTCTTGTACTTGCCTTCTTTGATCTCCTTGATCAAGGTCTCGTTATTGGCCACGTAACCGAAGTCTCCATCTTCATTGGCCTTGGCCATCTCCATGCTCTTCGTAGCGGTAGCAATCGCCTCCTTCTTCATGCCCAACTTGGCTTGGATCTTGGCTTTTTGGTGAACATACCAGAACGCTTCTGGACGCTTCTCTATGGCCATATCGATCCATGTGTGTGCCTGCTCGAGGTCCTTGTCATTGTCCAAATAGAAACGGGCAGCCTGATAGTAGGTGCCAGGACCTGGTCCATCCACCAGAACTTTCTGGATCTGGGCCTCTACTTCTTCTACAGCGTTGGTCTTGATCGGGAATTTGACCATGGTATTCTCCCACATGATCATCATGTCAGCACCATCGGAAGTGAATCCACCGAATTCGATGGTCAAAGTCTCCATCTGATCCTGCATGGGAGTGACATCTACCCTGAAACGACCGAGATCGTCTTTATCGGTATAGTCACCTACACCCCAGTGTGAGATGTTCTTGTGGATGACGATGGTCCAGGCTTCCGCTTCTGGAATGACATACATGGCGTATTTGCCCTTAGGCACTTCCAATCCACCGATGGTCACATCTGAACTGACGGTCAACTTGGTAGAGGCATTGGCACCGAGACGCCACATCTCTCCATAAGGTACCAGTCCACCGAAGATGGTACGTGATTTCATGCCGGGACGGCTATAGGTCACATCTACATCGGTCAGGCCTACCTTTTGTGAAATGGTGCACAAGGGGCTCGGTTGTGGGGTATCGATCTGCGCCAGTCCTTGTAGACCCCAGAGGAGGGTACAGGCCAGCATAAGGTTAGCTAGTGTCTTCATGATTTCTTTTGAATTATTCTGTGGGTGAAGGTATCGAATCTCCCGCGATCGGATAGTCGGAGCTGGATCAGCGGATGACCGTGATGCTTCCGATCTCTTCCCGACTTACCGAACTGTCGCCATCTTCTCCCCAAGCGTAGCGCAATCTATAGTGATAGATGCCGTCTTCCACATAGTAGCCACTGCCGCCATCAGCACCCCAGGTGTCACTGATATGCTCACTGCGGAAGATCACCGTTCCGAAACGATCATAGATCTCCAATTCGAATTGGCGCAAAGGACATGCCGTACGTGGCACAAATCGCTCATTGACGTCATCGCCATTGGGCGTGAAGGCGTTGGGCATATAGACCACGCACGGACAATCCGCATCGAGACTATTGGCATTTCGCAAGATCGTGAAGGGGATGGTAGCCTCGCACCCTCGGCCATCTTCGATGTAAACGATGTGCTCACCGGGAGAGAGCATGTCGAAGACCGGTACATTGCTCACTTCTCCCGAACCATCGATACTGTATATGAATGGTTCTTCTCCGCCATTGAGCCGGAACTGTATGCGTCCATTGTCGAAAAGGAAGCAATTCACCGCCTTGATCTCTTCCACCACGATTCCCAGGTCGTTCTCATCGTCCACGTTGACATAGATGGACCCGGTACAGCCAGTGCTGTTCTGCGCTTCGATCAAATGATTACCAGAGGGAATACTGTCGAATAGGCCGGAAGGCTGGAAAGGGCCTGCATTCATACTGAACTGGAAACCGCCACCGGAGCTGGTAGACACTTCCAATAACCCATCGTCTGCACCGCAGAAGGCAGGGGAGGTCTGCTCGATGTCCAATTGGGCCTGTTCTCGGGTCAGGGTCACTGTCTCGGTATACTCACAATCGGCTGCATCTCGGATGACGACCTCGTAGGTACCTTGGCTGAGTCCGGCAAATACATTCCCATTCTGAAAGAAGAGACCCCCATCTATGGAATACTCGAAAGGCGGATTTCCCTCGGTGGTGCTCATGGTGAGCACTCCGTCATTTCCATCGCAGCTCTCGTCCACTTCGGCCACACTACCGTCAAATCCTTGACAGGCCGACTCTTGGCAAGTGGTCACCGAATTATCGATGAGATTGTTCAGATTGGCGTTGACATAATCCTCCATGCGTTGTACTTGTCCCGCGGTGAACATGAACAGGCAGAGGTCATCACAGTACTCCATGTAGGTAGGCCAGAGCACGTTGTCGGTACAGTTGATGAAGGGTGTATTGGGACAGCCGAATGTGGAGTTGTCGGTCACAGGAGTATCTGCCACATCATCTGTGCTGGCGCAGCCACCTCCGCCCCAGGGGTGTTCCAGATTGAGATAGTGGCCTATCTCGTGGGTGATGGTACGTCCGAGATTGTACTGACCCATGATCGTATTACCACCACACTCTACCGATCCGAATGCATTGATATCGCAGGTGACTCCATCTCCATTGCCGGAACCACCGAGAGGAGAATATCCGAGTGGGCCGATATCCCGCACCCAGAAATTGAGATATCCGCTCCAGGCAGGGTCATTATCGCCTGCAGTCTCATTGATGGTAACTGCGTAATTGCCATCCGATAATCCGAATCCGGCCGGGTGATTCAGAGTGGCCAGGCAGAACTGAATGCAGCTCTCAGCGTTATTGATACCAGGGAAATATTGAGAAGCATCATCGGTCCAATTGCCGATATCTGCATTGGTCGCTGCGAAATCTGCATTCAATGTCTCCACTTGGGAAAGGGCCATATCGATGGCACAGGCCAGTGGAATGGCGGTCTCTTGGAAGTGTACGGCAACAGGAATGAGCAAAGGCTCAGCACATACGGGCATACGATCTCCGGAGCGATCCAGCTTGAATCTCTGAAAACGCTCTTGGCGGGCTTCCCATTCTTGGGCATAGTCGGGATCCTGCATCAATTGCTCCTGAAAGGAATCGGTACCGCAGCGCTCTGGATTCTGAGCATAGAATGAAGCGGTCGAAAGGAACAAGGCCAAGGTCAAGGGTAAAGTAAGGCGGCTTGAAATGATCATGGTCTAAATTTGGTCGAAATCCAGAGGATTTCATTCTACCTAAAGGACAAAATAAGACAATCGATGGTTATCCTGAGTTTCTCAAACGGATTCGATAATGGATGCCAATCGATCCATCTCCTCCAGAGTGTTGAAATAGTGTGGTGAGATTCGGATCGCCCAATCCACCTGTTTCTTATCGAAATCGATATAGGCATTGGACTTTCTTGTTACCGAATAGACCACATCATGACGGTCCAAATGGTCTTGCATTTCTTCCAGAGAACAGCCTTCTTTTCTGAGCGTGATGATATTGGCAACACGACTACCTTGGTCCAACACGTGCACCCCCTCAAGGGAGGATAGGTTGGAGAGCAGCCGCTCTCTGATAGTCGTATTATAGGCTTCTATCTCTTTCATGCCTACATCCAGAGCATAATCGATGGCCGCGATCATTCCGAGTTTAAGGGCATCGGATTTCTCCCAGAGTTCGAATCTACGGGCACTGTCCTTGACCTTGAACTCCATG
>JABDLZ010000226.1 GCA_013001705.1 Flavobacteriales bacterium | reverse complement strand
GTCTTTAATCGTATTGACATAGGTGCTTTTATAGATATCGGCATAGCTCTGGTCGAGCATATTATCTATGGCCTGTGAGCGGATCTGATTGGCGACCCATGTATCTCCATAACCCGCAATGCCTAGTGAACCCTGATTAGAAATCGCAAATTCCACGGTGTCCTGTCCTCTCTGGAAGATATTGGTGCCGCTCAATGAGATATTCATAGAGATGTTCTCATTGGTATTCATGGATTGGATCATATCGGACATACGACCTCCCCATCCAGTGGCGCTCCGCTCGTCCGGTCTACCGGTCTGCCACTGCTGAGCCTGATCGGCATGGGAATACAGCCCCAAGGGCAAGGGATGCAGTCCGCTGTAATATTGATCCCGTGTGGTGGGTTCTATCATGGACCCTACATTGGCAATGAAACTGACCTTTTCGTCATTGAACAATTGCTGGAGCTCCGGCATGGATGGGTGTATCCCATAGTCCGTACCGGGAGTATTGATGGGTGAGATGGTCAGTAGGTCTCCAAGTGGGATAGCCAGATTGGAGCGGGTCACTGCATAATCACTGTAGGCATCACCCGTAGGGATGAGCATATTGTACGAATCATTCCCACCACCGAGCATCAGGCAGATCAAGGCCCTATACTCATCATTGGGGAGCAATGCAGAATTATCAGCTGCAGCAGCCTCAAAGGCTTTCAGATTCAAAAGCGATGAGAACAATGTGGTATACCCTACTGCTGCGCAGCTGGTCGTCCCTAGGAATCTCCTTCTGGATATGTTCTTTTTTTCTTCCATGTCGTTGTACCTTGATTCTGATTATTTGAGGATGACATAATCCGGACCGATGAGTATCATGAACAGCGCGAATCGAGCACGCCAGCTCAGATAGTCCGGACCCATGTTGGAAAGGGTCATCAATTCCATGGAAGAGCGGATATTCTCTCTGAATTCCTCGGTCATCTGTCCATGTGTATACGTCTTGTCCAGTTCGTTGATAAGCACTTCGGGATCTCTGGCCAGATCTTCCAATTCATCCACTGAGACGAATACCGGATCGACATTCTCCCAGGAGTACATCAGCGCCCAATACCATGTCCATAGAGTCGCTTCGTTGAGATATCCGATACTCGTACGGGAGTTGTGGATCTCGAATTCCGGACCAAAGAGATCGGCATCAGCTATGGGACCATTTGGTTGGAAATCCGGTAGGTAGAAATTGAATACCGTTCGGGATGCAAAGGGGATCTGCTCGGTATTCTCGAAGAAGGAGTATGCGATATTCCAATAATTGGCATCAGTCGAGAGCTTATCTACATTGCGTGAGAAGTAGGCATAGCGGTAGAATGGAGGGATGAGCTTCCCTTGCTCGGGATGCTGGATCCACTCGCAGGTACGGGCCTCTTCATCCAGAAGGACCGCTTTGACCACGGCCAGCATATCTCCTCTGACTCCTTGACCATTGTCATTGAATGCTTCGGCCACACGTTGCACATAGCCGGGTGTAGGATTGGACTTGACCATATTCTGTATCAATCTCCGCCCGATGAAGGGTCCTACATTGGGATGGTCGAATAGGTGGTCCAAGGCGTCCTGTATGTCCTCTATGCCGGATTGACCATCTGGTATCACGTATCCATTCAACAAGGTCTTAGGCCCCGGCTCATGGAAGGGCTCGTACATAGTCATAGGAACGGAGAAATCACAGAGGTATCTGGTAAGCCCGAAATAGGGTTCCTCGACTCCGAAGTCATTCTCGATCACTTCACCAGGACCTAGACCGGTGAATACCTTGGCCAGTTCTTTGATCTCGTTTATCCCATATGTAGGGATCGGTTGCTGATTACTGTCCAGCACAAAGGTCCCATCGGTATTGAGTTCATAGAGTCCGATACTGAAGAGTTGCATGATCTCCCGTGCGTAATTTTCATCGGGGTGGATGTTCAGTGAGTCGATGGTCAATGGATTATTGAAGTGGCTGAGGTAAACACCCATGGTGGGTGACATGGTGACCTCTTCCAATAAATCCCGATAGTTCCCAAATGCATGGTCGATCAAGATGTCATGATAGACAGCTACCCCATCCACATGTTCTTCCAAGTTACTCGCCAACGAGACCACCAGGATCTCACTCAGAGCCATCGCCACTCGCTGTCGCAATAGGTCCTCGTTGGTCATGTTGGTCTGCCACCATGCGTACTGGAAATGCTGAAATCCGGGATAGAAATAATCATCGGGGTCATTGCCATCTTCTATCCAGATGGCCAAAGCTTCTTGTATAATGGTCCACATGAGGGCCCGCTGACTGACATAGGGTCGGTCCACTTGATCATCGATCCAAGCTTCGATACCCATATCCAATACTTCTTGCACATGCTCCTCCTCGAATCCGAGTGTGGACTGTGCTAGGAATCGCGTGACTTCCATGTAGTCCGCATCCAATCCGGACCCATCGATCGTATTCTCACCAGAAGCCATCTGGCTCCAGCCGAAGGCCTGATAATCACTACTGGTTGTTACGGTAACTCCTTCAGAATGACCTGCACCTATGTAGTCTTCATAGATCTGTGCTTCAATCGAATGGATAAGGAAAAGGGCTGACAGGGAGTAGAGGATTCGCTTCATGATACTGTGCCTTTATACGTATTGTAAGATAATAAGAACAGCCGCTGATCATCAACGAGATCCCTCCGGTAGGTTGAAATGCCAAGGTCGTTCTTCATCATGGGTCTTGGTCTGGTGGTTCTGTTCTTATGACCCTGAGCAGGAACAAAGGTTTGATCCATGCCCGGATTTATTGTGTGACGTTCTGGAAATTCAGTTTGTTACATCCCACTCAATAAAATTCTGAAAAAGAAAAGAGGCACTGAAGAGCGCCTCTTTTCAATCCGAACAGGTACCTGTTCATCATAGCAAGTTATTTCGCCACGTGCTTCGGACGAGCACCATAGAACAACCAGAAGATGGAGAACAGGCTGAAGGCAAGTAGACCTACTATGGCTTGCCATGACCCTCCGCCCGGGCCATTGCTATCTCCTGGAGCAGGCACAAAAGGAATCATAGAACCCCGGTTCGGCTCATGGATCCGGTCCGAGTACTCATAGATATATCGTGCATAGCGCGGATCGTTCCAGCCGGTCAATGCCGCCAATTCATCCACTTCACGCTTTCTTCTGAATTCCAGATCACGCAGGTAGTCCTGCCCTTGCTGACAGCTCATATCCCCGGTCGCTGGATTGGTGATGATGTACCGGCCCTGGGACTGCTCGGCATTGGGGGTGACTTGGAAGAATAGATCCTGAGGGAACTCCTCCCTGCTATAGCGCACATGCAAGCGAGTGAAGAAGATACTGCTCGACCAAGCATTGTTGGGATCCACCCAATCGGCACCAGCATCAACGAATTCCTGGTACATGGGAGGTGGGCCTACGCAGGGATCGCACTTCATCCCGAAATTGGGAGTGACATTCCAAGCATACTCAAGAAACACGGAATTTCTTCCTTCCCGGTCATGCGCCATGGCGAATAGGTCTTTGTAGAACTCTCCGAACCTGCCTTTGTCCTTGACGAACTTGGGGATATTCCTATCGGTCGGGATCTTCACTGTCCGATAATTGGTGCATTCGATCCTACCCTGTCGCGTGAAGGCGTACACGATCATATCCTGCTCACCATCAGCATTGGCCATTCCAAGTCGGATGGGCAGCATGAAGCGATCGGAACGGTACTCTATCTGCAGTGGTCTGAGATAGTCGGTCTGGCCGGAAGGGATCTTCTCCTTATCCACCTTGACCACGAAGAATTTCAGTTTGTTCTTGATGTAGGGATCGAGCACTTCCTCAGCCTGCTCGGGAATCTTATATCCATTCTCAATCAACCACCTTTTCAGACCGGTGCTCTCCTTGGCACTTAGAATGATGACATCGTATTC
>JABDLZ010000225.1 GCA_013001705.1 Flavobacteriales bacterium | reverse complement strand
ATCCAGAGGCATCCAGAATCAAGACGATGTTGAACTCCTCACAGGGTCCCACGACCAGGTCGGGATTGTCCACGATCATCGAACGCAGCGCATCTACATCGATGGCCTCATAGTCCCCATGAGTCCCTTGCTGTGAAGAGGGATCTCCGGGATAATCGTCTGATTGCGAATAGAGATTTGAAAAACTAAATAGCAGAATAGATAAGAACAGGATACGTCCAGCATCCTTGATCCCGTGCAGTTGGTAGCGCATGGAAAGTCAGTTTAATAGTTTGGTCGTACAGAAGGCAATAGCCGCCAATACCTACGAAAGGTAGGGTTTTATCGATATACAGCCTAATTTATACGATGAAAATCGATTCTAAGCCTTGATACTTAACAGAATAGCCTCTACGCATCTTTGGCCATCTATAGCTGCTGAAACAATACCTCCGGCATAACCAGCTCCCTCTCCACAAGGGTAAAGGCCTTTGATATCTACATGCTGCAATGAATCCTTATCTCTCGGGATCCGCACCGGAGATGAAGTCCTTGATTCCGTGGCTACGACCACGGCATCGTTGGTGAGATAATCCTTCATCTTCTTCCCGAACTCCTTGAATCCTTGTTGAAGACTATAGCGTATCCGATCCGGCAGCACAGTGCCTAACTCTACCGATGCAATTCCCGGGTAATAGCTACAGTCAGGCAGGTCTTTGGATCGAACACCTTTGATGAAATCCTTCAATCGCTGCGCAGGTGCCACTTGAGTACCGCCACCAGCTCTGCAGGCTTTCTGTTCTACGGCTGCTTGGAATTCCATCCCTGCCAAAGGACCGTATTGCTGGAATGGCGTCAGGTCCTCCGGTCTCACCTCGACCACAATGCCTGAATTGGCGTAAGGGTTGTTCCGTTTACTTGGACTCCATCCATTGGTCACGATCTCACCAGGGGATGTCGCACAGGGAGCAATGATCCCTCCTGGACACATGCAGAATGAATACACCCCACGTCCTCCGACCTGACAGACCATGTTGTAGGCAGCTGGTGGTAAGGATGACGGAATGTCTTTTCCATATTGAAT
Organism: Flavobacteriales bacterium; assembly: GCA_013001705.1. Lineage (NCBI taxonomy): Bacteria > Pseudomonadati > Bacteroidota > Flavobacteriia > Flavobacteriales > Flavobacteriales bacterium. The sequence continues at coordinate 1,613 of JABDLZ010000225.1, read as the reverse complement.
AGTATCGATCAATGATTGAGGATGTTCTACCCTCACCCCTACAGCAAAGGGTTTGGCTTCTAACTTGATCGAGCGGTCTCGGCATAAGGTATATATGTCTCGGGCTGAGTGACCAGTTGCAAGGATGAGATGTTCGACCGCTATCTGTTCTTCGCTGTTGATCTCTATCGATCCGATCTCCGAGTTCTCAATCTTGATATCGGTGAGCTTGGCCTCGAAATGAACCTCTCCACCGTGCTCTATAATCGTCTCTCTAATTGCTGTGATGATACCTGGTAATTTGTTGGTACCGATATGCGGATGGGCATCTACCAAAATATCTGGCTGAGCACCATGGACCACCAATGTCTCTAATACGGAGCGCACATTACCTTTTTTCTTAGAACGCGTGTACAACTTACCATCACTGTAGGTACCGGCTCCTCCCTCACCAAAACAATAATTGGACTCTGGGTTCACGATGTGTTCCTTATTCAATAAGGCCAGATCCCTCCTTCGTGCCCTGACATCTTTTCCCCTTTCGTAGATAATGGGTTTTAGCCCATACTCAAGGCATCGAAGGCCAGCGAACATACCTGCTGGACCAGCGCCAATAATGTGAACACATTTGGGGCCCGCTCTATGGTATTCTGGAATCGCGATATCAGAGTGTATCGGTCCTTCATCAGAGGCTTTTATCTTCAATCGATAGAAGATCCTTCTTCGAGCATCCAGTGAACGTTTTACGACTTTAATGTATAATGGACGATCAGGAGCCCAGCCTAATCGACTTCGGATGAGATCCGTTAAATAATCAGAGTCGTTGTGATTCTCCGCTCCGACTTCTATGTCCAGTTCTACTTCCAAAAGAAAGGCCCTGCCGCATCTAGCGACAGGGCCTGAAGATAGTGTCTTACCGAGGGGCGATCAATTATCGAATACGGCTATATTATCCACTTCCCAGGTGCTCCCGTCACTTGAAGAACCTGTATATCGGAATGCGAAATAAGTTTCTGACGAACTATAGCCACTCAGATCGATGGCCCCACTTTGCGTTTCCTCCCATCCTCCGGGCGAATAATTGGCCTGCAAGAGAGTCCATGTAGCTTCCTCAACATCACTCGTAAGACCAAAGTCTGTCGAAACGTAGGTCTCGAGTCCTGGACCTGCATAATTCATCATCGTCATGAACGATAGACTTGGGGCATTCAGGGAGGTAAGATCGAGCCCAGGCGAGATGTACCATACTTCACTGGGGTCATTGGAACTTCCATTGTAATTACTCACTTTGGCGAAGAAATTTCCTGAGAAATCGTCTACAAACCAGGTGTCGCTCCCTACGACAACTTGCTGGGTCCAGCCTCCTGAGGTTATACTTTCATCTTCGAAATTCTTGAAGAATAGATATTCCCCAGTCGAACCATCACATCGCAGCTCTGTGAAATCCAGATCATCCACGTCTCGAATAAATAATTGCATATCATCATTGAACTGTCCAACTATTGCAGTGATGGTCCCATTTCTTCCGGGCACCTGCTCTCCAGCGAAGTTTGCAAAACCACTGGTCCTAAGGATCACTTCATTACCTGAACAATCCTGGATATAACGGTTCTCCGATTGCTCATTGACTGCAT
>JABDLZ010000224.1 GCA_013001705.1 Flavobacteriales bacterium | reverse complement strand
GCACACCTATCATCGCAGATGGAGTTGAACGTCAGACGGCCAGCGAAGAGCGGATAACATATATTTCCGGTAACGATACCCTGGTGGGATACTTGAGTAGCCCGCAGACGGAGCGCCCATATCCGGTGATCGTGGTATTGCATTCTGCCAGCCATGGCCATCATGATAACGACCTCTACAATCATCTGGAAACACAAATGAATGACATGGGCGTGGGTGTGTTCACCTACGATAGAAGGGGTTCTGGCGAATCGACCGGGGACTTCAACACTGCCAGCCTTCCCACACTCGCTCAGGATGCTTTAAACGCTATCGAAGAACTGAGAACCCGGAGCGATATTGATACAGATAGGATAGGCTTATTCGGTATCAGTCAAGGCGGATGGTTAGGCCCGATAGCCTATTCGATATCTCCCTCAGATATATCATTCATGATATTGGTCTCCAGCTCTGGCGTCAGTCCAGCAGATCAGATGGAGTATAGTGCTGTTACCACTTTGAAAATGAATGGTCATTCGCAGGAGGTGATCGACAAGGCCATACACTTACGTAATATCACCAATGCATATTACCGAGGCAGGAGAGATAGAGAGAGTACTCAGGAAGAGATCGATAGGTTCAGGGAAGAAGAGTGGTTCAATGATGTATATCTGCCTTGGCAAGGGAATCTACCTAATGATGTAGGGGTGACGAAGTGGATCCATGAAATGGATCTCGACCCGGTGGAATATTTCCAGCATGTGGATATCCCCATTGCACTGTTCTACGGAGCGACTGACCGTTGGGTGCCGATCGAGGAGAGTATGGATGTTTGGAGAACCGTCTTTGAAAAGAATGGCAACACAAATTTCGAGTTCCACCGGATTGACAGAGCGGGGCACATGATGATCCTGGATGAAGACAATGAGCCTGAAGTAGAAATAATCTCAGACCAATACACGAAGGCATTAAAACGATGGGTGGTTGAAAATGTGTTTGAATAACAGATGTTAATACAGAACCGAGACATGCAATAACATGACTCTCCAAACCCGCACTACATCAGTCAATATTTCGACATACTCAGATCACATACGATCCGCACTGCCAAGTTATCCTCCGAATAGTTGGGGGTCCCTAGCACTCTCAATAGCTCTAGAAAAATGAAGCTTACACTCTCAGTACTTCTATTCATCTGCGCTACAAACGCCATATCTCAAGACCGCATCACAGCAGATGACCTGCAATCGATACTGGGTGAGTGGCAGGGCACGATCACCTACCTGGATTATCAGAGCAATGAACCCTTTAGCATGCCTGCAGAACTGTCTGTCGAGCCAGGCAAGGATGAGTACACTCTGGTCCTGAACAACATCTACCCCAACGAACCAAAAGCCAACAACTCGGAAAAGCTTAAGGTCAGCAATGATGGCACAGTCATTAATAAGGAGAAGCTCATCTCAAGAAAAGAATTGGAAGATGGAAGCATCCGCATCCAGGCCGAGCGCTCGGGCAAGGACGATGGACGGAAAGCACGCATCCGACATACCTATATCATCGGTAGTGATAGCTTCCTTATTCGAAAAGATGTGCGCTTTGACGGTGGCGAAGAATGGATAATGAGGAGTGAATACAGGTACACTCGGAAATCCTAGCCATCGCCAATATCCTACATAGTGCCCAGACGTACTTTTGAGATCGATAACGACTCTATTATGAATACCACCTTCGAAGCAAAAGACATCCTGAATCAGTTTCATTCTGATTCGACCAAGCTCGGTGACTTGAAGAAGATGGCCCGCGAGATCAAGAAGGACCATGATCTTGCGATGGAACTCTGGGCCAGTGGAGAATATTATCCCAGACTTCTTGCCACTCTCATCTTGGACAAGAATACCCTCGATCAAGAGATGATCGACCGCTTGGATAAGGACCTGGAATCCCATACATCAGAAGAGCGCAACCACATCATGGAATGGCTCATGGCCAATCAATTGACCAAGAGTAAGCGTACCTTATCACTCATCGAATCCTGGGAAAAGAGCTCCTCAGCTCTTCAAAGAAGGACCTATTGGTACCACCAGGCTCGCTTACGATGGACAGGTCAAAAATCTCCTGAGAATACGGAAGAACTCCTAGACAAGATCGAATCTACCCTGGCCAAAGAAGAACCGGATGTGCAATGGGCCATGAATTTCACTGCCGCTTGGATCGGTGTCTTCGATGAGCGCTATCGCAAGCGATGCATCCAGATCGGAGAACAGACCGGGCTCTACAAGGATGAAGTGGTGGCCAGAGGATGTACTCCCAACTACTTACCTGCATTCATTCAGACCGAGGTAGATAAGCGTAAGGGGAAATATGTAAATCCCACAATGGGATCCGAATATCCCTTGTATCAAGGGTCTGACCCTCTTGTCTCCTTTTCTATCTTTCAGTCCATGAACCCCGCCTCCCATGTGGCTCAGCATTTCCACCAGGTGCTCTTCGGTGGCAACTGGACCTGGGCCAATCTGAAAGACACCCTGAGCGATGTCAGCCATGCAGAAGCGACCGAGCAGGTGGGAGATCTCAACACCATTCTTTCACTCACCCATCACATCGGCTATTATTTCGGAGTGCAACTCAAGGTGCTGCAAGGTGGACCGCTCGAAGGCAAGGATGAGGAGAGTTGGAAGGCTCCGTCCATCGCTTCTCAAGATGACTGGGAGGGATATGTAGAGGCCATCCTCCGATCAGGAGACAGACTCTCCCGAGCCATTGCCGCTGTCCCCAGAGAAAAATGGGACCAAGACTTCACCGATGCCAAGTACGGCAGCTATTACCGCAACTTCCACGGTATGATCGAGCATACGCACTATCATCTGGGTCAGATCGCATTGCTGAAGAAGCTCATCCGCTCGGGAATGTGACCCATGCGGTGAATCGTCCTGAAATAGCTCCGCTTCCTTTTTATCTTGTCCGAATGAAAGGCATTCTCACCCTCCTACTACTTCTCCTGGCTCTGTCTGCGATCGAGGCACAGGATTTCCATGACCTGTATCCCTATGAGGCTTCTCCCGAG
>JABDLZ010000223.1 GCA_013001705.1 Flavobacteriales bacterium | reverse complement strand
TGGCTGGAGAATGGCTGCCGCTCGGAGCGAGTCGATCGGGACTGCTCAATTTCGTTTTCGTGGCCTTGATCCTCATTCTCATTCTTGGAGCATTTCTGCTGCTCGAACGCAATTACGAACGCATTCTCCGCTGGTGCCTGGCGCATAAACGGACGTTCTTGGTCGTCCCGATCGTCACCATGTTCTTCGGCCTCATCGTCTGGATAGGCTTTGACCGCACCTTCGGTGTCATTGCCTCTGCTGCTGAAAAAGTGGGTTGGAACATCCGTGCTTCCAGCCCTTGGTCTACGATGGCGCACACCTTTCCTGGAATGGGTAAGGAATTCATGCCCGCTTTGGACGAAGGGAGTTTCCTACTCATGCCCACTTCCATGCCGCACGCAGGAGTGGAACAGAATAAAAAGGTCGTACAGCAACTGGATATGCTCTTGGCCAATATCCCTGAGGTGGAATTGGCCGTAGGGAAAATGGGCCGCGTAGAATCGGCATTGGATCCTGCGCCCATCTCCATGTATGAGAACATCATCAATTATAAGCCGGAATATATGGTCGATGCCAAAGGACATCGCACGCGTTTCAAGGTAGATAAAGAAGATCGATTCATCCTCAGTCATGGCGACACGCTTTCACAAGACAAGGCCTTGGAGAATGGTATTTCAATGGCCGATCTGATCAGCGATGATCGGGGTCGATTCTTCAGGAACTGGCGGTCGAGTATCAATTCACCGGACGATATCTGGCAGGAGATAGTGAAGGTCACCAAGATACCCGGAGTCACTTCGGCTCCGAAACTCCAGCCTATCGAGACCCGATTGGTCATGCTGCAGACGGGCATGCGCGCGCCCATGGGAATCAAGGTCTATGGCCCCGACCTGAGCACGATCGAAGGATTTGGACGAGAGTTGGAGACGATACTTAAAGAGGTGCCTTCGGTCAAAACGGAAGCTGTTTTTGCAGATCGGATTGTCGGTAAACCCTACCTCCATCTCAACATCGACCGTGATGCCATCGGGCGATATGGGCTGAGCATCGAGGATGTGCAGCGTACCATAGAAACGGCCATTGGTGGTATGCAGATCAGTTCCACCGTGGAGGGTAGAGAACGGTTTCCCATCCGTGTGCGTTATCCGCGTGAGCTGCGAGATGATCCAGAGGCCCTGAGCAGGATCTATGTTCCCACACCCGTAGGAGCCCAAGTGCCGCTGGGCGAACTTGTAGACATGGAGTATGTGCGCGGCCCACAGATGATCCGAAGCGAAGAGACATTCTTAGTGGGCTACGTGCTCTTCGACAAGCGACAGGAGTTTGCTGAAGTCGATGTGGTAGAAGATGCGCAGGCCTTTATCCAAGCGAAGATCGATTCAGGTGAACTCACGGTACCTGCAGGCATCAGCTACAAATTCTCGGGTAGCTATGAGAATCAGATCCGGGCCGAAAAGCGACTGTCGATCATCGTGCCCATTGTGCTCCTTGTGATCTTCCTCATCCTCTACTTCCAATTCCGATCGGTGAGTACATCGCTCATGATCTTCGCAGGTATCGCCATGGCCTTCAGTGGTGCCTTCCTGATGCTTTGGGCCTATGGTCAGACCTGGTTCTTGGACTTTGGGATCTTCGGGTCGAATCTGCGTGAGTTGTTCCAGATGCACACTGTCAATTTGAGTGTGGCTGTCTGGGTCGGATTCATTGCCCTCTTCGGTATTGCCACGGACGATGGAGTGCTGATGGGCACCTATTTGGATCAGAGTTTTGCTCGAAACCGACCTAAGACCATCTCAGAGGTGCGGGACGCAGTGCTCATCGCAGGAAAGAAGCGAATACGTCCGGCCATCATGACCACGGCCACCACCATCATTGCGCTGCTCCCCGTGCTCACCTCCACCGGTCGTGGTGCCGACATCATGATACCGATGGCGATACCTGCCTTTGGAGGGATGATCGTGGCCTGTATCACCTATTTCATCACGCCTGTCCTCTACAGCCATCGTGAAGCACGAAACCTCAAATCCCAAGCATCATGACGCATAGGATATTCATTTGCATCTTCCTTTTCAGTCTGCTGTCGACCGTGGTCACCGCGCAGTCGATAGAAGAATTGACGACAGAAGCACTGGAGAACAACCCTGGTGTCAAAGCAAGCTATGCCCGATTCGAAGCCGAGATGCAGACCATCGCACAGGCCAGCGCCTTGCCGGATCCTACCTTCTCCTTCGGATATTTCATCAGTCCGGTGGAGACCCGTGTCGGCCCGCAGCGCATGAAGTTCTCCTTGGCTCAGATGTTCCCTTGGTTCGGCACCCTGCAAGCCAAGAGTGACGTGCGTACCCATCTAGCAGAGGCAGCCTATCAGGAGTTTCTGGATCAGCAGCACCTCTTGGAATTGACTGTGCGTATAACCTACTACGACCTCTGGGAAATCCATGAGCGCATTGACCTGCTCGAGGATAATCTTGTGCTTTTGAAGAGCCGTAAGGAATTGGCCCTTTCAGGATTCTCGGTGGGCAGGAACAGCATGGCCGATGTCATCCGCACGGACATCATGATCGAGCAATCAGAGACAGCGATTCGCTTGCTTCAGGACAAGATCGCCCCCTTGGAGTTTCAGATGAATGCAGCCTTGAACAGAAGTCAGCAGGACAGCATTCGTATCATCGATCGATTCGACTCATCGTCCCTCGACTTGCCTCAGGTCGCTGATTCCGGCCTATTCAATAATGGAAATCTCCAGGCAGTCCGATCACGCATCAAGGCCGCAGAGGCAGCAGAAGTGCTGGCAACTCGGCAAGGCAGACCATCCTTCGGGCTCGGTCTGGACTATGTGCTGGTCGATGACCGACCCATCCAAGGCTTGGATGATAATGGCAAGGATGTGATCATGCCCATGGTCTCGATGAGCCTGCCCATATTCAGGAAGAAGTACAAGGCGCAGACGCAGGAAGCTGTATTGAGAAAAGAGGCCATGGAATTCTCCGAACAGAATATGGTCAATGAACTCGAATCGAAATTGGAGCTCAAGAAATATGCAGTCGAGAGCAGTGTGGAGAATATCGAATTATACACTGAGCAGGTCACTAATGCCAAGCAGGTCAGAGATCTCTTGATCAGTGATTACAGCAATTCAGGAGCCGGATACGATGAAGTCTTGGCCATCGAGGATCAGCTGCTGGATTATCAGAAAAAGACAATCAAAGTCATACGGGATGGGCTCATTGCACGAGCCGAATTCTTATACATCATCGCACAATAGAAGGGACATGAATAACACAAGAAAAAAGATCGTACTCATCGCCTTCGCCACCTTGATTCTAGGATTTCTGCTGGGCAGAATGATGAATAGCGGAGCGGAGAAGACCGCAACGGAACAATCGGGCGATGTGCAGAGCACCAGCGATTGGACATGCTCCATGCACCCGCAGATCAGGCAACCAGAGCCGGGAGATTGCCCCATCTGTGGTATGGATCTCATACCCGTCAGTTCAGACTCTGAGGATGAAGGATCAGCAATGGACATACGTATGTCGCCCACAGCTATGCAGCTGGCCGATGTGCGCACCATGATCGTTGGAAACGACACGGCTAGCATGGATCTACGTTTGAATGGCAAGGTGCAGGTCGATGAACGTAAAGTACACTCACAAAGCAGTCATATCTCCGGCCGCTTGGAGGAGCTGAACATTGATTTCATTGGTGAGATGGTGCGCAGAGGAGCACAGGTAGGGCGTGTTTACTCTCCAGAACTCGTGACCACTCAAGAAGAATTATTGGAGGCGGATCGACTCAAAGCCGAATACCCTCAACTCCTCGCTGCTGCGCGATCCAAGCTCAGCAACTGGAAGATGAGCGATGCGCAGATCGATGCGATACTTGAGCGTGGTGAAGCCAGCGGAACCTTACCCATCTATGCCGATCAAGGAGGTGTGGTCTTGAAGAAGAAAGTCAACGAAGGAGACTACGTGAGTCGCGGTGGAATCCTGTATGAAGTGGCCGATCTATCTCGGCTCTGGATACTATTCGATGTCTACGAACAGGACATCTCTCAGGTGAAAGTCGGTAGCGAAGTCACCTTTCAAGTGGCTTCTTTGCCGGGAGAAGAATTCACAGGGAAGATTGATTTCATCGACCCAGTGATCGATCAAAAGACACGGGTTGCGAAAGCAAGGGTCTCATTCAACAATTCGAGTAAGAGGCTCAAGCCTGAGATGTTCGTGACAGGATCGGTGGCAAGCCCTCAGGGAAGCATGGAGTCCAAATTGACCGTGCCCAAGTCTGCTGTGATGTGGACGGGAGAACGCTCGGTAGTCTACGTGCGCACTCCTACTGAAAAAGGAGTCAGTTTCCAGCTACGCGAAGTGAGATTGGGTATGGCCATGGGCGATTCATTCGTGGTCGAAGAAGGACTGAAAGCAGGTGAAGAGATCGCTGTGAGCGGCACATTCAGTATAGACGCTGCGGCTCAATTGGCTGGTAAACCGAGTATGATGAATCCAGATGGAGGCAAGGTGATGACAGGACACGATCATGGTGAAATGTCGGCCCAGAGCAGTCCATCCCAGCCAAAAGTGGCAGGCACAATAGCTGCTGCGACCAAAACGGAATTGGCCGAGCTGATCCAAGCCTATTTGAAGCTCAAAGACGCCTTGGTGGCCGATGACTTCGAATCAGCCAAAAAAGAAGGAGTCAGCTTGAAGAATGCTGCGGACGGAGTCAATATGAGTGACTTCAAAGGCGAGTCGCACAATGCTTGGATGAAGATCTCGACACCCTTGAACAAGACCCTGGAACACATAGAACACATGCAGGACATCGAGGCGATCCGTGAGATATTCAAGCCGCTCTCCGCACAGATGGTCGAACTCGCTAAGACCTTCGACCCGATGGACGATACGATCTATGAAGAGTTCTGCCCCATGGCCGATGACAACACAGGTGGAAATTGGCTGAGCTTGGAGAAAGAGATCCGCAATCCATACTTCGGAAGCAAGATGCTGAAGTGTGGGAAGGTGGTGAATGAGTTTAATCCTTGATCAAAAGATTATGGAACAGAGTAAGCATTCTGAACAGATGGATCATTCCAAAATGGATCACAGCAAAATGGATCATGCTAAAATGGGTCATGATAATCCTGAACATGGTGAACACGGCCACGACCATCACAAGATGATGATCGAAGACTTCAAGAAACGCTTCTGGGTCTCGACCATTCTTACCATTCCCGTGCTGCTTCTATCTCCTATGATCCAAGATTGGATTGGAGTAGATTGGGGATTCAATGGAGATCGGTATGTCCTATTCATCTTGTCAAGCATCATCTACTTCTATGGTGGATTGCCCTTTCTGAAAGGCCTCTTTGATGAATTGAAAAGACGCGCTCCGGGCATGATGACCTTGATCGCCATTGCCATCTCAGCCGCCTATTTCTACTCCGTGGCCGTCATCTTCGGATTCGAAGGCAAGACCTTCTTTTGGGAACTCGCCACACTCATCGATGTGATGCTCGTGGGGCATTGGATCGAGATGCGATCCGTATTAGGAGCGAGTAAAGCACTGGAAGCCTTGGCCGCTCTCATGCCCGATGAGGCAAACCTGATCGAGGGAGATGGGACAAGAAAAGTGAAGGTCTCTGAGTTAAGGTCGGGCGATCGAATCATGATCAAACCCGGAGAAAAAGTCCCGGCCGATGGTCTGATCTATGAAGGCAAAAGCGACTTCAACGAAAGCATGCTCACGGGTGAATCCATGCCCGTGAACAAGACCGTGGATGAGGAAGTGATCGGAGGAGCTATCAATGGCAATGGAGTCGTCAAGATCACCGTGAAAGGCATCGGTGAGGAAAGCTATCTCTCCAAGGTGATCACC
>JABDLZ010000222.1 GCA_013001705.1 Flavobacteriales bacterium | reverse complement strand
GCTCAATTGCTTCGCAAGAGAATGATGGGATTTGGCACTCGTAGTGCATCTACAGACCTAAAGCCACTACCATGAAAAATTCCTTTGTCCGATTCCTCCAGACACCCATATTCTTCTTGATCGCTCTTCTCATTCCTTTAAGTCAGCAGGCCCAGCAATCTGGAAATGTCTATGAATTGAACTGGGCCATCGATGCGCCAGTGATCGCAGGTGCGGGAGCACTCACCGGTTACGGATTCTCCATGATCTCAGAGCAGGATCCCATCGATGATGAGACCTTGGCCGGCCTTTCTGTGGACGGAATCAATCGCTTCGACCGCAGTTTTGCAGGGAATTACTCGATCAAGGCAGAGGAGCATAGTGACATCCTGTTCTACGGAGCTTTCCCTTATGGGCTCATCCTTCTTCTGGACCAAGAAGCCCGTAGTGAAGCGGGTACTATCGGGACCATGTACGTGGAGGCCCTGGCACTGGCCGCGGCCGGATATGCCACTGCTGCCGGGAATACCAGTCGATTCAGACCTTATGTATACAAATTCGATGAACCGGATAATCAAGAACTTCAAGACGACCGTAGAAGCTTACATGCAAGGAATTCATTCTATGGAGGCCATCCATCCATGGTAGCCGTGAGTACGGTATTCGTAGCCAAGACCTTTCATGACCTCAATCCGGATTCCGATCTGCGATACGCCCTCTGGGGTGTGGCAGCGGCCAGTACACTGACTACCGGCTATCTGCGGGTCCAGGCAGGGAAACACTTTCCTAGCGATGTGATCACCGGGGTGGTCATCTCTTCTAGTATCGGATTCTTAGTGCCTCATCTGCACAAGAGAGATAGAAAGGATACAGCTCTACAGATACTGCCTTACACGGGAGAACATACAGGGATATTACTCAGCAAACGTTTCTGAGCCAATTAAAAAGATTCCTCAAGTGAGAATCAACGGATAAGGACCTTCCCGGATCCCAGATCGCCATTCAGATTGACCGAGTAGAAGTATATGCCGGCATTCAATCCTTCCGTGTCGAAGGTGATGCGTTGCATTCCGGCATTGCGTTGGGCTTGATCTGCTATGCGTTCGACCAGCCGCCCATGTTGATCATAGAGGTAGATGCTGATCTGAGAAGGTCTCTCTAGTTCCATCTCGAAATAGAGGATATCATTACTCGGGTTGGGATAGACATGCATGGAGCCTGAATCCACCCATTCTATGCTGTTGAGGTCGGTGGGCAATTGGGTCAACTCTTCCAGATCGATATTCTCATCCCCCTCTTCATAGGCCAAGAAGGAGAAATACACCAAGAACATCTCATCGGTCGTATTCAACCCGGCACCCACATCCACTGGAGGGTCATTGGGGTTATGTGGATTTCCAGGGGTATTCTCATAGATACCTCGCCCATGGATCGTGGTCCAAGCTGGGATATGGATGAGATTCTGGAAGTTGTAGAATTCCTGCCAATCGAAATCCCAGTGCGGTATACGCACCAGAGGGATCGTGTCTCCGGCCAAGGTCACAGCGTATGACTCGATGTAGTCCCCGAGCAGATGCATATGGGGGAAGACATTGAGGAAGGACACATCTTCAGGGACATAACTCCACTCGGCCGTAACTTCTTCCACTGCATTGGCCTCTATAGTGAATTCCCAATCTTGGATCAAGGGAAAAGTGGTCACCTCGCGTATCTGTGTGTCATCCTCATAGAAGAAAAGACGCACCTTGGTGCTATCCAACTGTCCCGCACTCCCGTTGGGATAGTGCATGGCAAAAACGAGATTACTGCCTGCAGGGATGGTCACTCCCAGATTCATATCCTGTCCGTCACTGGGATAGATGGTCGGTTGCCCACCTGGGGTATACCCACCGATCAGCCCTAAGGCCGGACCTCCACACAGGCCGCTGGTATCCGTCTCGTAATCTCCTTCCGCATCGATGTAGACCAAGGCATGGTGGACGATCTCCGTATTTCCCGGAATGACCTCGAAGGCCCTGAGTTTCTTGTCTTCGGTCAGCCCAGTTGGGATGGCAAAGCATACATAGTCATCGAATGTAGCAGAGGCATTGCTGACATAATCAGGGATACGCACTTCTAGATCCGGAGTGGCTGTGATGAATCCGGCATCGTTGAACACTGGTGGAGGAGGAGCATCGGCTGCACTTCCCTCAGGAGAACCATTGGCCACCCAATCCACGATCGTCTGTACTTCCTCACTGCTAAGAAGTCGTTCTCCCAGGTAGTCCTGATAGTCAGAATCGGCAGTCCAAGGAGGCATATAACCAGTACCTACGGCCTCGAGTATGGCATTGACATTGGGTGCTACATCTTCGGTATAGTCGATGAGTGGGAAAGGGGCGATGCCCGCATCGCGATGGCATGTCGCACAATTGGCATAGACGATCTCGGCCACATCATCGGCCCATGTTACTTGGGCAGGTAGATCGCTCGATACGGTCAGCACGAATAAACAGAGAATGGCGAAGTGTTTCATTTTCAGCAGGATAATAGGTCTAAAATACGATGAATCCTTTACTCGACCTTGATTTACGAGAGCCCAAAAGACGAAGGATCACATTTCAATGGACAACACTCGGCCATCAAGCCCTGTCTTACCTTTGATTCATGCTCGGCCATAGATTCAGCAAATACATTCCTCCGACCGATGATCGGACACCTTTTGAGAAACTCCTGGAGTTGTTCTTGGAACTCATGGTGTATACCTCAGGGGATATCGATGAGACCTTCCGCTGGATGAAAGAGATCGATGATGAGCATGGCATCACCACTCCGGAGTATACGCTCAAGGATTTCCGAAAGGATCTCGAGGAGAAGATGTACATCGAGCAGAATCCGGATGGGGCGGGTGGTAAGCCCAGTGCCAAGACCGAGAAGCTCATCCGCAAGCGCAGCTTGGACCAGATATTCGGAAAGATGAAGCGAGGCGGAGCCGGGAAACATCGGACACCTCACGTTGGCAAGGGAGACGAGCAGACAGCCGATCGCAGGCCCTTCCAATTCGGAGACAGTCCCCAGCAGATCGATTTCACGGCCAGTATCCGTAACAGCCAGATACGCACGGGTATGGACGATTTCGACCTGCGAGAAGAGGATCTGGAGATCATGGAACAGGAGCATCGCTCGCAGATGAGCACGGTGCTGATGATCGATATCTCGCACAGTATGATCCTCTATGGTGAGGACCGTATCACTCCTGCGAAGAAGGTGGCTATGGCATTGGCGGAATTGATCCTGACCCAATACCCTAAAGACACTTTGGATATCGTGGTATTCGGCAATGACGCTTGGCAGGTCAAGGTCAAAGATCTACCATATCTCAAGGTAGGTCCCTTCCATACCAATACGGTCGCGGGATTGGAACTGGCCATGGATCTTTTGAGAAGGAAGAAGGTGGCCAACAAACAGATATTCATGATAACCGATGGGAAGCCCACCTGTCTGAAAGAGAAGGATGGAAGCTACTATCAGAACAGTTGGGGGCATGACCCCAGAATCATCAACAAGACCATCAATCTGGGCGTACAGTGTAGGAAATTGGGGATACCCATCACCACCTTCATGATCGCTCAGGACCCCTACCTGCAGCAATTCGTAGAGGATTTCACCGAAGCGAATAAAGGCAAGGCATTCTACTCCAGCTTGCAGGGACTGGGAGAATTCATTTTTGCAGATTATCAGAAGAACAAGCGTAGAAGGATATGAACATCGATAAGATACAGACACTAGGAGCACTCAAGAAATCCGGCTATGAGCCCCGAAGTGTGAAAGAAGAATTGAGAAGCAATCTACTGGAGAAACTCCGTGCGGGTGAACCGCTTTTCCAAGGCATCCGTGGATATGAACATACGGTCATACCTGCTCTGGAACGTGCCATACTTGCAGGACATAGCATCAACTTCCTCGGTCTACGAGGACAGGCCAAGACCCGTATGGCCCGACTGATGACCGAACTCCTGGATGAATACATCCCGGTGGTCGAAGGGTCGGATCTGAATGATGATCCTATGGCTCCTATTTCCGCCAAGGCGCGTAAGATCATAGAGGATCATGGAGATGAGACTCCCGTCACCTGGATGCACAGAAGCGACCGATATGCCGAAAAACTGGCTACACCGGATGTCAACATCGCGGATCTGATCGGTGATCTGGATCCCATCAAGGCGGCCAATCTCAAACTCAGCTATGCCGATGAAGAGGTGATCCATTTTGGGATGATCCCACTGGCCCATCGAGGAATTTTCGTCATCAACGAATTGCCGGACCTGCAACCGAGGATCCAAGTGGCCCTCTTCAATATTCTCCAAGAAGGCGACATCCAGATCAGAGGGTTCAAGCTGCGCGTTCCGCTCGATATCCAGTTCGTCTTCACCGCAAATCCGGAAGACTACACCAATAGAGGCGCCATCATCACGCCACTCAAGGACCGCATCCAAAGCCAGATCTTCACGCATTATCCGAAGAGCATCGAGATCGGGCGTTCCATCACCCAGCAGGAGGTGGACCTGAGCCAAGAGCAGAGATCGGCTGTAAGTGTACCATTGGTCATCGAGCGACTGATCGAGCAGATAGCCGTTGAGGCCCGTGAGAGCGAGTATGTGGATGAGAAGAGTGGAGTCTCTGCCCGATTGACCATCACGGCATACGAGAGTGTGGTAGGTGCCGTAGAACGGAGGATGGCCATGAACGAGGAAAAGAAGGGCTTAGCCCGCATCGCTGATCTCTCAGCAGCCATCCCCGCCATCGTAGGGAAGATCGAGATGGTCTATGAAGGAGAGCAGGAAGGGGCGGTCAACGTAGCCCACCGCTTGATAGGTGCTGCTATCCGGTCGATGGCTCCTACTTACTTCAAGGATATCGACCAGTTGGCCAATAAGAACAAGCCCGAGGCCAAGGAGAAGTACCGGGAAGTCCTGACCTGGTTCGAGCAGAACGAATTGGACCTGGAATCGGATTTCTCAGAAAAGGAATACAAGGAGGCCCTCTACCAAGTGGAAGGGCTGGATAGCGCGGTCACCAACTTGGGCCCCAAGAAGAAGGAAGACCCGCATGAAGTCCATATGGAATTCTTGATCCATGCACTGGCAGAATATTCTGTTCTGGATAAGAAGATGCTCGGCCCCGACCTCCGTTTCGTGGATTACTTCAGTTCGGTGATGCCATGGCAGGAGTAGGAGGTGGGTTCTGTCCCTCACAAGCTCGGGATTACAGGTTCTGGGTTCTGAGTTCCGGGTTCTTTGAGGACTGATCGACCTGGACGAACTGAGCTTCTGGATTCTAATTCAGGTAATTCCACATTCTTAATTCTGCATTCGTCATCCTTTACCTTTGCCTCTCATGCCCGGTATTGACGAACAGACCATCCAAGACCTTGAATTCCACCGCATTCGTGAGATGTTGGTGGAATTGGCCGTGGGACCTACTTCGCAAAAGAATTTCGGCTTGCTCACACCCATGAACCGATTCAGATCGGCACACGTACGATTGGAGGAGGTCAAGGAATTTTTGGACATCCGGAATGAGCAAGGGGCAGGCTTCCCGCGCTTGGAATTCGAAGAAGTTCAGAAAGACCTCAAGCGACTGAAGATGAAGAATGCGAGCCTCTTCCTAGAGGGCATTATACGGGTCTACCGCGCCAGTCTGCTCTGCAATGAACTCCTACAATTCTTCAAGCCCAGGAAAGAGAGCAGTCCGCGATTGTATGCACTGAGTCAAGAGACCTGGTATACCAAGGATATCATCAAGCCCGTGGACAAGGTACTCGACAAGCGCTTCAAGGTAAAAGACGATGCCAGTGAGCGATTGATGAAGATCCGGCAAGAAGTCAAACGCAAGCGTGCTCAGGTCAATCGCAATTTCGACCGACTGGTCAAGAAGTATGCTGCCCGGGGATTTCTGGGCGAAAGTCTCGAGTCATTCCTCAATGAGCGCAGGGTATTGTCCGTGGTCTCTAGTCATAAACGATCTGTAGCGGGCAGCAGTCTAGGTGGATCCCGCAGTGGACAGGTCACCTATGTGGAACCTCAAGAGAATGTCGCGCTCAATTTCGAGTTGGATCAATTGGGTCATGACGAGCAGAAGGAGATCGAGCGTATCCTGCAAGAACTCTCGGAGACCATTCGCGAGCAGACAGAGTTGGTGAAGAGTTATCAGAAGGTACTCACCCGTTTCGATGACATCAATGCCCGCTGCCGATTGGCCCTCAAGCTTCAATGTGAACTGCCCGGGCTGGTAGACGAGCCCTATCTGGAGTTGGTCCAAGCCTATCACCCCCTGCTGTGGCTCAGCAATCAGGAGAAAGGAGTGAAGACTGAACCTCAGAGTCTACTCATGGATGAAGGTGGTCGCATGCTGGTCATCTCCGGACCCAATGCAGGAGGGAAATCCATCACCTTGAAGACCATCGGACTCTTGCAATTGATGTTGCAGAGCGGTCTATTGGTCCCGGTAGACGCCAACTCCCGAATGGGCTGGTTCCACAAGATCCTCTCCGATATCGGGGATAATCAGAGCATAGAGAATCAGCTCAGCACCTATAGCTATCGCCTGAAGCGGATGAAGTTCTTCTTGGATCAGGCCGATGAGCACAGTTTATTGCTCTTGGATGAGTTTGGTACCGGTTCAGACCCGGAATTGGGAGGTGCTCTGGCCGAGGTCTTCTTTGAAAGACTCTATGAAAAAGGAGCCTATGGGGTCATCACCACTCATTACGCCAATATCAAGCTCAAAGCGGCAGAACTTCCTTTTGCATTCAATGCCAGCATGCTCTTCAATACAGAGACACTGGAACCTCGATACAAACTCTCTATCGGTCAGCCGGGAAGCTCCTTCACCTTTGAAGTAGCGCAGATGAACGGTATCCCCAAGCGATTGATCGAAAGTGCCAAGGGAAGGCTGGATCATAAGAAGGTGGAACTGGATAAGCTCATAGCCGAGCTACAACAGGAGAAGGCCGAGTTCGAAGATGAGAACCAGCGCATGCGCAAGGCCCAGCGGAGTGCCAAGGATGCAGAAGACGATATGCGTCAGCGACAGAGTCGCTATGAGGAACGACTGCAGACCCAGCAGAAACGCATCGAGCGCAACAACAAGTATCTCAACTCCGGCAAGAAGATGCATCAGTTCATAGATGCGTATACATTGGGTCGGGCCAATAAGGAATTGCTCAATGAAGTGAAGAAATTCCTCACCATCGAGAAGACCAAGTTAGAGGAGGCCCGCAAGCTCAAAGACCGGAAGGAGAAATCCGCAGCTAAGAGTCGAGCGCGCAAGGAGCGCGAGCGCAGACGCAAGAACAAGGTCAAGAAGCCCGTCAAAGTAGGGTCGACCGTGCGCTTGGAGAAGAGCAATCAGCGAGGTGAGGTCATCGAGCTCAAGGGTTCGGAAGCGGTGGTGATGTTCGGCTCCTTCAAGACCAAGGTCGGATTGGAGAAGCTGGTGGTCGTCTAGATTTGAAGAACACTCCCCTATTGAAAGAGGAAGCGAGTTCTGAATAGGAGGCATCTAGATAAGACCAGTATCTATTTGGCGAGTAGGGGTGTGTAATTGACTTTCATAACAATGACTGCATAGTCCAGTCCTCAGGTCCGGTCTCCTGAATTCTAAGGTGAGATAATTCGCCTTTCAGGTCAGAACTACCAGTCAACCGATTCGTGTGCATAACCGATCGATTTCACAATCCAAGGCCCTGACCCTCGTTCTACTTTTATCATCGTGAAGGAGTTCATGCTCAAATACCTCAAGAACAGATATGTCCTGGTC
>JABDLZ010000221.1 GCA_013001705.1 Flavobacteriales bacterium | reverse complement strand
TTGGAAGGAAAGAGCTGGAACCCCCGCAGGCAGATACAGAGTTCGCTGAGTACGCTCATGAAAGAAGAGAGTATTCCGTACAGGAATGCACTTCTTGACTCAGGGCAGGAAGGGCTGGAGAAAGGCTTGGGAAATCTACTTTCAAAACGAAGCAAACTCCTGAGCAGGATAAGGGATATCCAGAGTTCCACCCGAGAATTCCTTACGCCATGGAACATCGAATTACATGAGTTCCAAGGCGGATCGCGAGGCTTTGGGACCTTTTTGACCAAGGATTATGCATTAAGTGACCCTCCGAAGGAAAGCCATATCGATCAAGTAGCCCATGGTGAACTATGGAGTGCCAAAGGCAAGAAGAATGATCGTCAATCGCTCAGCGACACGATTCGCCCCACTATCCTGGATGCGATCACTACCATTCGTGATCTTGTGATCGATTTGAGGGACATCGACCTCATCACACAGAATCGGATGAGCCTTATCCTAGCCCTGCGCCTAGAAGAATTGATGCGCACTCTCGAGCAGGACCAAGGGATGAGCATCCTCGCAGACAACAATGCAAAGGTCTCTCAACTCATCGGGTCCAATCCAAGCCCATTCATTTACGAACGGGTGGGCGAACGATTCCATCATTTCCTCATCGATGAATTCCAAGATACTTCCGTACTCCAATGGAGGAATCTCCTTCCCCTTCTGGAGGACTCTCTCAGTACCGGTCAGAAGAACTTCTTGGTAGGTGATGCCAAGCAGAGCATCTACCGCTGGCGTGGAGGTGAAGTGGACCAACTGGTAGAACTCCCGTCCATTCCCGGTCAAGAAGACAGGCGAACCAAGGAGTTGGAAGCTGTGCTCGAGCGGAATTTCGATGAATTCCAATCCCTACAGACCAACTTTCGATCGGCACGGGCGATCATCGCTTTCAACAATTCTCTATTCCCGCTACTCGCACAGGGATTGAATGATAAATACCAATCGGCCTATGCTGATGTGAAACAACAGACTCATCGCCCACATGAAGGCTATGTCCGGGCCAAAGTCTGGGAAGACAAGACCAAATTGGAAAACATACTTCCACAGATCCTCGATCAGATCGATTCCTGCGAGGAATTGAATTATCGCGGCTCGGATATCTGCCTATTGACTCGCACCCGCGCTGAAGCACGACTCCTTGCAGATTTCCTTCAGGAGCATGGTAGAAGCGTAGCCTCTCCTGATGCCCTCCTTCTAAAGTCACATGCTGATGTGCTCCTGATCGTCAGCCTTATAGAGTATCTCAGTGGTCAATCGGTCAATGGGCCGGCACTTTATATCATTCAACGGGTGTTGGAGACCCGTGACAGAGTTGATGAACTGGCCCACTGGCATCAACGCTTTGCCCAGAATACAGACTCTGATATCTTGAAAGAACTATTCTCCTCCATCGGTATGGTCTGGTCAGGTAAGGCATCGGTCGATCTGGGACCCTATGGTGCTGCTGTACAATGGATCGATCAGCTCGGAATGGACCGAACCGACCCCTATCTCTTCGAACTGCTGAATCTACTGGCCGGATTCGGCTCGCACGATGAGAATACCTTCAGTGGATTCATGGATTTCTGGGAAGAGAAATCCGGTAGTCTCTCCATCAAATCCGGGGTGAATCCGGCCAGCATCCAGATCATGACCATACACGCTTCCAAGGGCCTACAATTCCCAGTGGTGATAGTACCCATGATCAATTGGAACAACTCTAAAAAAGGAAAGGCTACCGAGTGGGTGGAGACTCAGAACGAATCATTGAACGTATCGTTGCTCAACATCACAAAGCGCCTTGAAGGCACCCCCTATGAAGCCATCCTCACCGAGGAAAAGGAACGTACCGATCTCGATAATCTCAATCTGCTCTATGTGGCACTGACCCGTGCGGAAGATCAGATGTACATCAACGTTTGCGATCCAGGTAGAGATGGACTGGGCAGACAACTGGCCAGCTATCTGCGCTCCAAGGCTGAAGCTGAAATCCTGGAGCTAGGTAGGGCTGAAGAGAAACAGGATCGACCCCAGGAAGAAGGGCAGCCTTCCGACCTATCCACCTATGAGCGCAGGAACAAGGATGAACTGCTGGATGTGGTACTCTCTTCGGACATAAAAAAGGACACCGCTCGATTGATCGGTGACCTGGTTCACCTGGCCTTGGAGAAACGCTCGAGTGGAATGAGTATTGATGATCTCTTTGCTCATCTGAGAATGGATATCTCCCTTTCTTCAGAAGAAATTGCCGAAGTGGAGCGTGCGGTACAGCGCGCACTGGAATTGGAGTTGGAGCTGAAACTACCCCAAGACCTTCAGGTCAGAAGTGAAGTTGCCATTCTGGATGATGATGGCAAGGCCTATCGACTGGACCGAGTCTATACCAACAAGGAACAGAATAAAGCCTGGATCATCGACTATAAGACAGGTAGTCCGAGTCAGAAAGACTTGAGCCAGTTGAGTAGATATAAAAATCTTTTGACCCGAATGGGTTATGAGGAGATCGAAGCCTATCTGCTCTATACAGAGAGCCGCGAGATCATTGCCGCATGAAGAAGGAACGCATACTTGGATTCGATGAAATGAGCCTGCAGGAGTTCCATGACATGGTGCAATTGAGGATCCAGGTATTCGTCATCGAACAGGACTGTCCGTATCAAGAATTGGATGGATGGGACCCACATTCCTGGCACCTTTTATATCATGGAGATGAAGGCCTTCTTGCCACCTTACGCATCCTTCCGCCCGATACCACATTCAGCCAATGGTCGATTGGACGAGTGGTAGTCGCGGAGTCCGCTCGAGGTACTGGTCTTGGTCATCATATTATGGAGATGGCCATCGAATTCATCGAGAAACAAGGTGGAGACGTTCCGATCAAAATATCTGCACAGACCTATCTGGAGGCCTTTTACAATCATCACGGATTCATACGTTCAGGAGAAGAATATCTGGAGGATGACATTCCGCATATCCCCATGCTCAGGGCGTCATCTAAGAAGTAGAAAGGTCCCTTCGTAGAGTTCTCGGGTGTTGTAGCTGTCCCGTACCCACACCTTGTAGGCATGCATGCCTACATGTGCGTATTCCGGCACCCATGGTACGCCAACTTCATCGGTCTCGAAAAGCACCTTCCCCCATCGATCGAAAATGACCATGCGGTATTCTTCGATCTCGCCCGCGACTATGGGTAGGAAGAAATCATTGAGTCCATCCTGATTGAGAGTGATCGCATTGGGAGCATAGAAGGCATGTCCGTTGACCCTGAAGGGAGCCTCCAAGCGATCCTCGCAGCCGTATTCGTTGGTCACTACCTGCGTGATGGTATATTCTCCTCCCGTCAAGAATTCTTGTGTGAAATCACAGTCGAATACCGGAGGATTGCCTTCTACTAGATAAACACATTCCTCGGCTCCTAGAGCTGTAGAAGTCACCTGCACAGAGGGCGAGTTGATATCGGAGAAAGGCGGATCCAGAATGAAGTCGGCCGTTGGACTGGGAGAAACGATGATGGCATTCTCTACGGTGAGGGTCTCTTGCCCCAGACAACCGAAGGTCGATTCTACAGTCAATGTCACTGTATAGTTGCCCGGTTGGTTATAGGTATGTCCTACACTCCCCGGAAAATCTGCTCCGGTCTCATCACCGAAGTTCCATGAATAGTTATTGTCAGCACCACCGGTGGTCTGGTCGAAGAAATAGGCCTCATAGGGTGCGCAACCTGCCGATTCTGTAACGAAATCCACATCCAATACATCGACCACATAGACGTATTCACCATCGGCTGCTTGACAGGAACCTTCCGTGACAGTAAGCATCACCTGATAGGTCCCCTCTTCATCGAAGGTGACGGTGCCCGGATTCTCTGCCGTGGATTCGGCTATTCCTGAATCATCGAAGGACCAGACGAAAGTGGCGTTATCTGTATAGTTACCTATGGCCTCGAAGGTGAATGCATTTCCCGGCAGGCACTGAGGTTCGATAGGCAGTAGGTCGATCTCAAGATCGGGATTCACCTCCACCTCCATGCTCGTTTCATCCGGACAGGCCACATCAGAGCCGGCCGTCAAGGTGACGGTGAATAGCCCTGATTGGCTGAAGTTATGGGTAGGATTGGCCGCGCTTGAAGTCACTGGATTGCCAGGATCTCCAAAGTCCCACGATAGGTAGTCGCTGAATTGGCTCAGACTCTCGAATTCAATGGTCAAGCCCTGGCATGCATCAAATACCGTTGCGATGGTGGCTACCGGGGGATCAGGTACGGTGAATGGTAGTGTATACTCTCCTGCACATCCATTGCTATTGAACACCGATACATCGATATAGGTAAGACCGGGCGATGAGAATTGGATGGCCTCCAGATTTTGATCGAAGAACTCCGGTCCATCCGGACTGTCGATGTTCCAAACATAGGCCACCACATCGGTGAGTTCTCCTGCCACAGAGATATCGTATGCATTGTCTGGACAGACCAATTCCGGTTCCATAATGAGTGGTGAAGGATTAGGAGCTACTTCATAGACCACTGTGCTGGTATCTGCACACGGGTCTCCAGGTTGGCTGATCAGCATCACCGTATACTCCCCTACTCCATTGAATGTATGCGTAGGTTGGAATTCCGTACTGGAAAAACCATCCCCGAAATTCCAGAGGAAATCATCTGCATTGGCACTGAGATTCTCGAATTCTATTTCTATTCCTTCACAGTAAATTCCAAAACTCAGATCAGAGAAAGAGGCTAGTATAGCCGAAGGACAAGCGACAACATTGAACTGGAAATCCCTACGGACCTCGCTGAGGAGCTGGCCGTCCCTATATTCCTTGACACATACTCCCATCACATATTGCCCGAGCTCATCTGGTGTGCCCTCCATCAGTCCAGTCTGTGGATCTATGGTGAATTCGGGGTCAGAGGAGATCTGATAATCCACCCCGAAGCCTCCAGCCCAAGCGACTGTACTCCACGGAGGTGAAGAAGGACTGGCCGGTTGGGGTACATCCTGAGAAGCGCCATTGTAGGGTGTACAGAATTCATAAACAAGTGAATCGCCATCTGCATCAGTAGCTCCATGATCGAATGAAAAAGGCAGATCACTGCATAGGCCTATGGGTGGCAGATCATTGAACACCGGACTGCTATTTCCCTCCGCCAAGGATGCAGGTGGAATGAATGCCGCATAGGTCGCTCCGAACTCATCCGGGTTGACCAGATTCTGAATGGTGCTGTTGCGACAGCATCGCTGATAGGCGATGTAGTATCCGGTCGCATTGGGAGGTAGATTGATGGTCTGTATGTAAACCCCTTTTTCCACGCAGGCGGAAGCATTGATATCGGTACATGAGAAATCCACCGTTGTCTCAACCGGGGTGATGAAAGGAGAGTCGAAACTGAAGACTTCTTCCAACTGGCCAACTCCATTGAAAACCCCGATAGAAGCAGGATTATCGAATGGAGCCCCTGCGCTGAGGCAATCCCGATAGACGATCAAGGTCACTTCATAGGTATCGTTGCCGAGATACTGATACGTGATCTCACCTCCAACGATGTGGAAGGACTTCAGATCGAATGAGAATACGACCAGCAGGGATATGAGCAGCCATCTGCACATCTTCTCAGGTAAATATACGCTCTAGCTTACGGGAAGTTGTGGTTTCTTTTGTCATACATTGTAATTCAGAATCAGAGTATTATGCCCCGATGTCCGTGGTGTGGCGATGACCCGATCTATGTAGCTTATCATGATCAAGAATGGGGTGTACCCCTTCGCGATGATCGTGCCTTGTTCGAAAAACTCATCCTAGATGGCTTTCAAGCCGGACTGAGTTGGATCACCGTATTACGCAAACGAGACAATTTCATCAGTGCATTCGATGGATTCGAACCTCAGATCATTTCTAACTACGATGAGGCCAAGATCCAGTCATTGATGCAGGATGCAGGTATAATCAGGAATCAGGCCAAGATCAGAGCAACGGTGAACAATGCTCAGGCCTATTTGAGAATACAGGAAGAAGGCTCGTTCTCAGAATATCTCTGGGCTTTTGTAGGCGGCAGACCCATCATCAATAAACTGAAAGATGAGTCAGACTATCGGTCCACCAGCCCGGAGAGTGATGCGATGAGCAAGGGCCTGAAATCAAAAGGGTTCAAATTCGTAGGGTCCACTATCTGCTATGCATTCATGCAGGCGGTGGGTATGGTCAATGATCATCTGATGGATTGCCCCAGATGGGACGAACTCAGAAAAGAGTACTCCTAGTGATCGGATTCACCGATAAGTGACCCAAAGGTAGACCCCGTGATGCTTTGCAATTCTCCCTTTTCAACAGCAACAAGGAGGTCTTGGATATACACCGCAGTGCTATAGTCCCCATTCTCCACATCGGTCCGTATCCACCTGCTCTGGTCTGGAGAGCGATCGGGTCCGAGCCGCTTCCATTCTGAAAAGGCCATAGGGCCATCGATGCGATAGATGACCGAGTGGTCGATATGGGAAATGTATATCGGATACTCCATGCTACAAAAATGAGAATCCCATGCCTGTTCTGACATGGGATTCCTTTATGTATATGACCTTGAAGTGGATTATCGGGTGAAGAGCAGTTCCCTCTGCTTAGGCAGTGGCCATATCTCATCATCCACGATCTGTTCGAGTTTATCGGAATGCGTCCTGATCTCATCCATCTTAGGCTTGACCTTGTCGCAATAATGAATGGCCTTCTTGCGGCTATCGGTCATTTTATTGGCCTTCTTGCGTTCCTGTCTCATTTGCTCTGCCAAAGCAGCCATCTGATCCACATGCTCTCCTATGCGTTTGATCATATCCTTCTGAGCGGTGCACTTCATAGTGGATCCCATGACCTCTTGCACTGACATCACATTGTCCACCAGATCGCTCTGGTAGTTGATTGCTGCCGGCAAGATGTGATTCAGTGCGATATCTGCACATACTCTGGATTCGATCTGGAGCTTCATCGTGTAGTTCTCCAGTGAGATCTCATGTCTTGCAAGGAGTTCGTCCTTGGTGAAGATCCCCATCTCGGTGAAGATCTTCTCCGCGTCCTTGGAGATCATCAGATCCAGAGCGCGAGGTGTGTCCTTGACATTGGAGAGTCCGCGTTTCTTCGCCTCTTTTACCCACTCATCGCTATAGCCATTCCCTTCAAAGCGGATACTCTTGGAAGCCACAATACACTTTCTCAAGGTACGTAGGATGGCCTCGTCCTTTTTAGTCCCCTTCTTGATCAATGCGTCTACTTCCTTACGGAACTCGGACAATTGCTTGGCCATGATGGTATTGAGAACGGCCATAGGTACGGCACAATTGGCCGTACTTCCCACTGCTCTGAATTCGAACTTGTTTCCCGTGAAGGCAAATGGAGAGGTCCTGTTCCTATCGGTATTATCCAAGAGGATCACCGGTATCTTACCGATATTCAGTTTGAGTGAGGTCTTGTCCTCTGGAGTCATCTTACCGGCTTTGATACTCTTCTCGAGATCATCCAGCATCTGGCTCAACTGCGACCCGATGAATACCGAGATGATGGCCGGTGGGGCTTCATTGGCTCCCAAGCGGTGATCGTTACCTGCACTGGCAATGGATGCACGTAGCATGTCCGCATGATCATGGATGGCCTTGATCGTATTGACGAAGAAGGTCAAGAACTGCATGTTGCTCTTCGGATTGTGACCGGGTTGCAAGAGGTTGACTCCAGTATCTGTCGCTAGTGACCAGTTATTGTGCTTTCCGCTACCATTGAGTCCGGCAAAAGGCTTCTCATGCAAGAGCACCCTGAAGTCATGTTGACGAGCGACCTTCTCCATCAGGTCCATCAATAGAAGGTTGTGATCATTAGCGAGGTTGCACTCCTCGAACATGGGAGCACACTCGAATTGATTGGGTGCGACCTCATTGTGACGCGTAGTGACCGGAATACCGAGCTCCAGTGACTGCGCCTCGAAATCCCGCATGAATGCCGCTGCCCGCTCTGGGATGGTCCCAAAATAGTGGTCATCCAACTGCTGGCCTTTAGCCGGTTGGTGACCGAACAGGGTCCTTCCGCACATCATCAGGTCAGGACGGGCATTGTACAATGCCTTATCTACGAGGAAATACTCCTGCTCCCAGCCGAGAGTAGCTTCTACTCGGTCTACGTTCTTATCGAAATACTGGCAGACTGCCTTGGCCTCTTGCTCCACTGCATGCAATGCTTTGAGAAGCGGCATCTTATTATCCAAGGATTCTCCGGTATAGCTGAGGAAGATGGTCGGTATGACCAAGGTCTTGGCGTGTATGAACGCTGGTGATGCTGGATCCCATGCCGTGTATCCTCTGGCCTCGAAGGTATTTCTCAATCCACCGCTGGGGAAGCTGGAGGCATCGGGTTCTTGCTGAGAGAGCATGGATCCTTTGAAGGACTCGATACTCCGTCCTCCCTCTATCGGAGTGAAGAAGGCATCGTGCTTCTCGGCCGTAGAACCGGTCAATGGTTGGAACCAGTGCGTGTAGTGGGTCGCACCGTGGCTCATGGCCCACTCTTTCAGAGCTGATGCTACATGGTCAGCAATCTCCCGCTCCACTCTGTGTCCGTTGAGGACCGCCTTTTTGACCGCCTTGTACACATTGTTAGAAAGGTATTTCCGCATGGTCTCTTCATTGAAGACCTTGCTGCTGAAATAGTCAGAGATCTTAGAACTAGGAGGTATGCTATGCTTGGGCTGACGATGGAGAACATCTTCCCATGCTTTGAATCTTAGAACTGCCATTGATCGAGTATTTGCCTGTTATTTTTCAATTTCGCGCAAACATACCTCAACTTTTTGAGGGGTCAGTGGTGATTTTTTCACTTTTTGGAACAGATACCCACAATTTTTTAGGGGTAGGAGCGAAATAAAATGACTTTCTAGCTGATGACAACTAGGATGTAGGTCAGATAGATGCCTAAGAGCAATGCTCCCTTCCATCGATGTATACGGAATCGATGCACGGCTAGCGGCAGGATGAGTAGTGTCACACCCAGCACCCAGAAGATATCCGAGGCGAGCACTACATCATTGATAGGTATGGGCTTCACCATGGATGTGATACCTAGGATAGAGAGAATATTGAAGATGTTGCTTCCGATGAGGTTCCCTACAGATATGTCCAACTCTTTCTTGATAGCAGCCACCATACTGGTCGCCAGCTCGGGTACCGATGTGCCGAATGCCACTACGGTCACCCCGATGACATGCTCGCTCACTCCGAATCCCCTAGCAAGGTCAGAAGCTCCTGAGACTAATAGATCGGCTCCGAAAACGAGCCCTATACAACCCAGTACCACTTTGAGCAGTTCTATCCAAAGACCTCCCCTTTTACCTACATCATCGACTACATCAGAATCACTGATAAAGGGATTGCGTTTGGACTGGACAAGCAGATAGATGATGTATGCGACCAAGGATAGGAAGAGGACCATCCCATCAAAAAAGCTGAGGACCCCGTCCATCATCATCCACCAGAATACCAGCGTGGCCACCATCATGACCGGCCAGTCGATGCGAATCGTGTTCCGTGCTACGGGTATGGGAAGTATCAAAGCCGTCACTCCAAGGACCAAGGCCAGATTGGCAATATTGGACCCTATCACATTTCCTATGGCTATATCTGGACTGCCGCTGAGGGCCGCTTGGATGGAGACCAGCAGTTCTGGAGCTGACGTACCTATAGAAACGATGGTCAATCCGATGACCATAGGAGCGATCTTGAAGTGTGTAGCCA
>JABDLZ010000220.1 GCA_013001705.1 Flavobacteriales bacterium | reverse complement strand
TCGGCAAATCCATCGGGACCGATAATGGGTTCTTGGGTACGTAGACCGTGTACATCCCCTTCGGGAACGAACATGTCATAAATGGCTTGGGGATCCTCTTGCGACCAGACCCGGTCGAACCAGGATCTGCAGATATCTCTTTTGCTTCGCATGGCATTGGGTTTAAGGAGATTGGACTCCTCGTAAGATAGGGAAAAATCGGGAATAAGGACCTTACTCCACCTCCTCGTAATCCACATATTCCCCTTCCTCTACCTGTGAGGTATCAGAGGCTCTGGAATTACCTTTTTCGACACGTATCTCGCCTTCTTCCCGGGTATCCTGCATATCGCGCTGGGCACGCATGCGTTCTTCCATATCCCTACGCATACGCTCAGTGGCCTTTCGGAAGATCAATGGAAAGACGAATCTCCTCACCAGACGGGCTAGGAGCATGAATAAAAAGAAGATCAATACGAGTCTGACTACACCGGCCATACCACGAAGTTACAATGTCCATTAAGAATGATGAATTTTGAATGATGAATGGATTCTAGAGGCAGAAAGTCTTCTTAGCCCTTCCATTCATCCTTCATCACTGATCATTGCTCATTCTCTAACGGCTGAGATAGAGATTACGCTCGGAGTACACCTCTAAGAAATATGGATCACGCAGGTCATCGATAAAGCGGATCTCCTCTCCAGTGCTCTTCATCTCCGGACCGAGTTCCTTATTCACATCAGGGAATTTCTCGAAGCTGAATACCGGTATCTTGATGGCATATCCCCTACGCTTGGGGTCGAAGTTGAAGTCCTTCACCTTCTTCTTGCCCAGCATCACCTTGGTGGCATAGTTGACATAAGGTTCTTGGTAGGCCTTTGCGATAAATGGCACGGTACGGGAAGCCCGTGGATTGGCCTCGATGATGTAGACCTTATCGTCCTTGATGGCGAATTGGATATTGATCAATCCCACCGTCTCCAGAGCCACGGCTATGCGCTGGGTATACTCCTCGATCTGTGCGAGTACCAGGTCTCCCAGATTATAGGGTGGCAATACGGCATAGGAGTCTCCGGAATGGATACCGGCCGGTTCGATATGCTGCATGACCCCGATGATGCGCACGTCCTCTCCATCGCAGATGGCATCGGCCTCGGCCTCATAGGCTCCATCCAAGAAGTGGTCGAGCAGGATCTTGTTATCCGGCATATCATGGAGGATGTCCACGACATGATGCATGAGTTCGTCCTTGTTGATGACGATCTTCATCTTCTGTCCGCCCAGTACATAGGAGGGTCTGACCAGAAGGGGGAATCCGAGTTCATCGGCCAGCTCCATGGCCTGCTCTGCATTCTCCACCACTCCGAACTTCGGATAAGGGATATCCAGTTTCTTGAGAAGGCGAGAGAAGGTCCCTCTGTCTTCGGCCATGTCGAGTGCCTTGTAGCTGGTCCCCATGATCGGAATGTCGTAGCGCTCCAATTTCTCAGCCAGCTTCAAAGCAGTCTGCCCACCCAATTGGACGATCACGCCTTTGGGCTTCTCATGGAGGATGATATCGTAGATATGCTCCCAGAAGACGGGTTCGAAATAGAGCTTATCAGCCGTATCGAAATCAGTGGAGACCGTCTCGGGATTGCAATTGATCATGATGGTCTCATAGCCGCACTCCTTGGCCGCCAAGACTCCATGCACACAGCTATAATCGAACTCGATCCCTTGTCCGATACGGTTGGGGCCTGATCCCAGTACGATGATCTTCTCCCGATCGGAAACGATGGATTCGTTCTCCTCTTCGAAGGTGGAATAGTAATACGGTGTCTCGGCTTTGAACTCGGCCGCACAGGTGTCCACGATCTTGTAGACCCGTTTCACACCCATCTCATGGCGCTTCTTGAAGACCTCGCTCTCCAGACAGCCGAGCAGGTGTGCGATCTGCCGGTCAGCATAGCCTTTCTGCTTGGCTTCCACCATCATCTCCTTAGGTAGGGTCTCGAGTTCTTCGCCATTGATGCGTTTCTCGAGCAATATCAAATCTTCGATCTGCTTGAGGAACCAGACATCGATACGGGTCTTCTCGTAGATGGTATCGAAAGGAATACCCATCTTGATCGCATCATAGATATGGAAGAGTCGATTCCAACTCGGGAATTCCAGGCTTTTAAGTAGAGTGTCCAGATCGGTGACTTCCCGACCATCGGCACCGAGTCCATTGCGGCCTATCTCCAGGGATTGACAGGCTTTCTGCAGCGCTTCTTGGAAGCATCTACCGATACCCATCACCTCTCCCACCGATTTCATCTGTAGACCGAGTCTGCGATCGGAGCCTTTGAATTTGTTGAAGTTCCAACGTGGGATCTTGACGATCACATAGTCCAATGTAGGCTCGAAGAAGGCAGAAGTGGTCTTGGTGATCTGGTTCTTCAGCTCCGGTAGATGATATCCGATAGCGAGTTTAGCGGCTATTTTGGCAATGGGGTATCCCGTAGCCTTGGATGCCAATGCAGAGGATCGAGATACCCGCGGATTGATCTCGATGGCGATGATCTCTTCTTTCTCATCGGGGCTCACTGCGAACTGTACATTACAGCCTCCAGCGAAGTCACCGATGGCACGCATCATCATGATGGCCATATCGCGCATCTTCTGATAGGTACTGTCAGACAAAGTCATGGCCGGAGCGACCGTGATGCTATCTCCGGTATGGATGCCCATGGGATCCATATTCTCAATGCTACAGATGATGGTGACATTGTCATTGGCATCACGTAGGAGTTCGAGCTCGTATTCTTTCCATCCGATCAAGGCCTTGTCTATCATGACCTCATGGATGGGAGATATCTTGAGTCCGCGGGTGAGGAGCTTATCAAACTCCTCTTGGTCGTAGACCAAACTCGCTCCGGCTCCACCCAGGGTGTAGGACGCACGGATGCAAAGCGGAAATCCGAATTCTTGAGCCACCTCTTTTCCTTCCAAGAAACTCTTGGCTGTCTTCTGCGGGGCCATTCCCACTCCTATCTCCCCCATCAGCTTGCGGAATTGCTCGCGGTCCTCGGTGATGTTGATGGCATCGATATCCACCCCGATCATGCGTACATCGTTGTCTTTCCAGATGCCCATCTCATCGCACTTCATGGCCAGATTGAGGGCAGTCTGCCCTCCCATGGTCGGCAGCACGCAGTCGATATCGGGATGTTCTGTCAGTATCTGGACGATACTCTTGGGGTCCAAGGGTTCCAGATAGATGTTATCGGCCGTCAGAGGGTCGGTCATGATGGTGGCCGGATTGGAGTTGATCAAGGTGACCTTGATCCCCTCTTCTCTCAGAGAGCGGGAGGCTTGTGATCCGGAGTAGTCGAATTCACAGGCTTGACCGATGATGATCGGTCCGCTGCCGATGATCAGAACATGCTTGATGGAGTTATCTCGTGGCATTTGTCATTCAGTGCTTAAAAAATACCCCCATGGTCGCTGACCAAGGGGGTACCTTTTCAATTTCCTTCTGTGCTTTTAAGCATATCAGGGCACAAATGTAGCAGATCGCCTTTCTTGGCCGACCGCTAGATTTCCACCGATGTGGATAAGTCAATCGATGAACCAGCGAATGGTCTCTGACTTGCCATCCACGCTCAATTCGACCAGATAGACACCTGATCCCAGGTCCATTTCCAGATCGAAGCGATGCGGACCGAATCCGAGGCTGCCCAGATCCATATTATCGATGGCCCGACCACTGATATCATAGATGCTGAGCCCTACTTCTCTATCCCCGAGAAGGAAGAATTCCAAAGCACTGTTGCCAGCACTCGGATTGGGGAAGATCTGCATATCGAGGTTCTTTATGTCCAGATCCTCGACACCGCTGACGATGAATGAGAGATTGATATTATCGATGAAGATGTTGTTCCCTCCATCGTTCTCGAAATAGAGATAGAAGCGGAATCCTTCTACGGCATCATCGCTATCCAGATTATCGACCACCAAAGTGTGCCATTCTTCAGGACCGGAGGGGAAGAATTCCTCGGTCATAGGGTCCACACTGTGCAGGGTGGTGTGCCCTGAGAAGGATTTCTTCAAATCCCAGTCGTTGCCACAATCCGTGCTGGAGTAAACCCTCAACTTGTCCTTGTCATCCTCATCGATCTGTGCAAAGGCCACGTCCATGGTGAGTTCCATCTCTTCAGCGCCACTCATATCGATGGTCGTTGAGAACAAGCGGTCTTTGCGATCGAAAGCGTTGTTATAGTTGTTGATCCACACACAAGATGGACTTCCATTCCCGACACTGGTATTCACTTCCCAGGTCATGTCATTGTCCAGATTCTCGATGGACCATCTATCGGAGACCTCCAGATCCACTATGGTCTCGAATCCTTCCGTGAAAGGCATTTCTTCTCCCACATCAGATAGGATGGTGATGAACTCGGACTTCATTTCCATGTCGGATCCTACTCCATTATCCACCATCAGACTTACATCATAGGTACCTGCATTTGCATAGGTGACCTGTGGATTCTGCTCGGTAGAAGTAGCTGGGCTTCCTCCTTCGAATACCCATTGCCATCCCGGAGAATGATTGATGGAGAAATCGGTGAATGTCAACTCCTCTCCTACACAGGCCATTTCCTTACTGACAATGAAGTCCGCTGCTGGTGGTTCGGTGAGACCGGTGAAAAGATCGCTCTCCCAAAGTCCACGTCCATAGGTAGCGGCTCTGAGTTTATTGGTCGCGTAGTGTATCTCCAACTCACTGACAGGCACCTTGGGAAGCCCTTCTTCATACGGGATCCAATTGACCAGGTCGTCATTGATATAGTAGATGCCCACATCCATGGCCACGTAGAGTCCCCCATTGCTACCTGCTTCGTAGACGATGGAGTTGGCCGGGAAATTCGGGAGGTTGTATGAGATGTTCTCCCAATTATCTCCACCATCTGTCGTGCGATATACCTTGCTACCGATATTGAAACCGGATACGGTGATATAGACCTCATTCTCATCTTCCGGGTTGAAAGCGATGGAAGTCTTGGTCGTTGACGATCCACCTACTGAAATACCGGACCAAGTATCTCCGCCATCCGTGGTCTTCAGGACGGTGGTACTCCGCACGATGTAGATCACATCCGAGTTGGAAGGAGCGATATTGAATTGCGTAATGTTACCACTCGGAGGACTGAGTTGGAACCAAGCTCCATTGCCTGTACGCTTCCATAGGCTCTCATATCCGGCAAACAGTGTGTTGGGATCATTGGGGTCGAGCATGAAGGGTGTGACCCAGGCACCCGACTCTGGAATTCCTTCGACCCAATTAGTGAAGGAGTCTCCACCGTTATTGGTCCTGCGGATGTTCCCGTATTGGGAGGAAATGAAGTAGCGACTGGTATTAGTCGGGTGTACGAGACATTCCATGCCGTCTGCTCCGTAGATCTGTCCCCAAGACCCATTCAGGGTGCGCAGCATGCCGTTGTCCTGTGCACCAGCGAGAATAAGACTGGAATTGGTGACACTCGAACCCAGTCGGTAGAACTGGGTGATCGTCAAGCCTTCGGTCAGATCGGTAAAGGCCGTACCATCGCTATTGGAAACGAAGATGCCTCCATCACTCAAGCAGTAGAGTCTATTGCCAATGTATTTCAGATCATGGATGTCTGCATGGACATAAGCTCCAGTAAAGGATGGATAGACCCAGTGCGCGCGGATGCTCCAACTGCTGCCCCCTGTATTGGAACGCCAGAGGTTGACTCCACCTACGAATACCCTATCCGCATTATCGGGGTCGACTTCAACAGCGATGTCGTACCAAGCCTGACCGCCTGTATCTGTGCCTTCGCCACTCCATCCCATCAGGTTGGGAGAATCGGCTCGCAGAGTCCAGGTCTGACCTTGGTCGGTCGAGCGGTATATGCCCAAAAAGCCTTGTGTATCGGCATCACCAGCCAATAGATAGACCCAATCCGGCTCATCGGGACTCACCGCGGTGCTGTAACGGCTGACATCCGAGCTGCTTGGTAGACCTTCGTTGCTAGCTTCGAAATTCTCTCCCCCATCGATACTTCGATAGAAGGTATGGCCATTGGCGTAGATGATAGTGGGGTCGGTCGGGTGATATTCCATATCCTCGATCTCCCCGGTCTGTACCTGATACCAGGT
>JABDLZ010000219.1 GCA_013001705.1 Flavobacteriales bacterium | reverse complement strand
GTCATGAATTCCTCCATCGATCCGAAGGCAGCAGTAATGGCATCGCCTAATTCACCACTTGGAGCTTCTGGCCCCCCTGGAGCCATCACTTCCCAATACATACTATGGTTGAAGTGTCCGCCTCCGTTATTCCTGATACCAGTGTCAGCATCATTATCCGTGACGTTCGTAATCAATTCCACCAGACCTGCGCCAGCGGCTGGATGTGTTTCTAGAGCCTTATTCAGTTTCTTCACATAACCCGCATGATGCTTATCATGATGTATGGTCATGGTACGCGCATCGATATTGGGTTCGAGGGCATCATAGGCATAGGGGAGAGCAGGCAGTTCAAAAGGAGTGACTACCGATCCTGATCCAGCTGCTGTATCCGTTGTTTCGACCGAGGTGCTAGAACCGCTGCCACAAGCTGACAATCCGATCAATCCCGTTCCTGCGACCAATGACCCTGATGTTCTGATGAATTTCCTTCTCTTCATATCTGATACCCTGATTCAAACAAATATAACATACGCTCTACTACTCCTTGATGAAGTGCTCGACAATCGCACCGAAGTCTGTGGTGAGTTGTAAAATGTAGACTCCTTTATCCAGACCGGTGACATCGATGATCCGATGTCCGACCATCTCTTCGCTGTTGAGTATTTCATGACCTGCGATATCCTTGATAGAGAGCACACCTTGCGATGCTGCTCGACTATCCCAGATCACATGTAGTCCGTCCTTCACCGGATTCGGATAGAGCTGGATCGAAGCGTTATCCGAAGAAGGGGATATATAGACCACAATGACCGGAGATGTTGAATTCGTTCCGTCATAATCGGTCTGTTTGAGTCTGTAGTAGTTCGGCCCAAGTTCCGCCTGGCGGTCGATGAAACTATACTCCAAGAGTGCGCTGCTGTTTCCGGCTCCTGGAGTAGTGCCTATGACAGTGAAATTGATTCCATCACGACTTCGTTCTAAGGAGAAATAGTCATTGTTCACCTCGCCTGCAGTAGCCCATTCCAAAATCGCCCTTCCTTCTTCCGCATAGCCTTCGAACCGTAGTAGTTCGATAGGTAGGGGAGTGCAGTCCAATGTAGCTCCATTGGAAAGGTTCCAATTGAGGTCGAAGGAGGTATTATCTGAAGTGAAATTGTCGATACAGAGTATATAGGTATCTCCTACATTGGCGATGATAGGTTCTAGCCATGCATCCCCACCTGCTCCTTCAGAGGTGTCCCCTGACCCAGCTTGAAGTCCTGTGCTGCCATAGGCTGCAGACCACGAACATCGTATCGGAAGCCCAGCCGGAGAACAGCTAGGAGTGCCTGAATACGGTCCCCAGACCGCGAAATCATAGTCGATGGCAGTAACAATCTCAAAGGCGATGGTCCCTGCAGTCTGCGCTTGGAAGAAATACCAAGAGGATTGATGTTCTACACTGAGACAATCTGCATTCGAGAAATCCACATCATCAACTGCTCCCGATCCCGAGCTGTTCCCGGTAAAGGTCGCAGAGTTACACACTGTGCTTGCACCTGCGCAATCTTCGGGTCCAGGAGTTGGAGGTGCACCACACGTAAGGCTGATGGTATAATCTCCCGCTGATGATCCGAATCCATGGACCAAGATGAAATAGCTCGTGCCTGCAACCGACAGGAAAGAGACCTCTGATTGAAGGCCGCAGAAGTCGTCATTGCCAACTACGCAGACCAAAGCGGAGCAATTCCCCTCAAATACACGGATGCGGGTGTCGTAGGTACTCCCACAAAGCGAGGCTGTGACGAAATCACCCGTACCAGTGAATTCATACCACAGTCCTCCACCACTGCCATCTGCGGTACCGCAGAAGGGCTGTACATCGGTCGTGTAGTTCGAGGTGTTCCCGGTGAGCACGTCTCCACACAGAATGGTCTGGGCTCCAACACAATCGTCTTCAGGGCCAGGAGGTGTGGCACAGGTCAGGCTGAGCGTATAGGCTCCGCTGGCCGTTCCGAATCCATGCACGAGTATGTAGTAGGTAGTCCCTAGAATGGAATTGAAACTGACTTCTGATTGGGTTCCACAGAAGTCATCATTCCCAACTTCACATACCAAAGCGGAACAGTTTCCTGTGAAGACCCTGATCTTGGTGTCGTAGGAGCTACCGCATAGAGAGGCGGTGATCTGCTGGCCTGTGCCTGTGAAAGTATACCACACTCCAGGTGCCCCATCCGTAGTGCCGCAAGTTGGTGCTGTATCGGTCGTAGCAGTGCTGGTATTTCCATTGACCACATCTCCGCAATTGATGTTCAAGGCTCCCACACAGAGGTCTTCCGGCCCAACAGGTGCGGTTGTGTAGATATCCAGTACATAGTCTCCGCAGTTCCCGAACCATCCTTCTACGGTCACGTGATAGATTCCTGGGACAAGGGTAAGCGTGACCTCCGATTGAAGTCCACAGGCGTCATCGTTGAAAGCAAGGTCTCCGGAACATAAAAGGGTTCCGACATATATCCGAGTGTCATATGTTGCGCCACATAGGGAGAAAGTCCAGTCACCGGCCGTGGCAATGGTCACTGCATATTGGTGGTCTTCAGAGGTCTCGAGTGCGCAATCATTGCTAGCACCGCATGTGCTCCGAGTGGGGCTGGTATAAGGGGCGGTGACACTGAAGTCCTGCCCATCAAGTGTAATGAGGATCTGTAATGCACATATGGTCAACAAGCATCTCACTCGATCTCTAGATCTGGAATGAGCTCAGGGAGTAGCGGTGTTCCGTCCCCTTGCATGACTTCACCCTCTAGTTGATGACTTCTCTCACTGATGAATGCATTCAGAAGAGTGTATGACAATGGATGAGAGCTTGTCAATTTGAAACACGAGCAAGATTCGAAATAATCAACATGAAGCGTCTCCTCCCAGTCCTTGAACTCAAATAAGAGGGGTTTTGCTTCTTGTTTCGAGAACAGTCCCTCGATCCTGAATTTGTAGCTATAACTTCTCTGCTCAAGGTATGTGTCTAGGGATTCGGTCGTAAAACCTACCAGAGGAATACTCATGAGCAAACTAAGAATCACTATGTACCTGGCTAGCAAATGAAGACCACCGAGTGGCTTTCTTACCTTGGGCAAATACCTGTATACCAAAGAATTATGAATTCGAAAGAGGAGGGGCGACATCGATGGTTCTGGTTAGCTAGACCTAATTTAGACAATTTCAGCGTGCTTAAGAAGTTCATCTTGAAGAAAAGGTGATTGACTTCCGAGGTCCTTCAAGACCCTGAATATCAGATGTATTTTCAGCAGGGTCTCAGTCCCACCAAGGTCAGGACCTCGACTTGCCTTTATCTCCGTTCAGGATGACCAGAGCGGCAATGACTCCAGGAATCCAACCCAATAAAGTCAATAGTAGTACGATCAAAATAGAGCCGCAGCCTTGGTCATATACGGCCAAGGGAGGGAAGAGGATAGATAGGATGACTCTCCAAACAGACATAGGAATTGATTTTTTAGCGATTGAATATACTCAATCCGTAAATGTCCGATTGCCTCTGCTCATAAGGGTGAAAAGGATGACCGCCAATAGAAGTCCCAGGCCAATGAGCACAAAGCCCCATGGGAATCCTGTAGCCATTTCAATAGGATCCGGGTCTCCCATTAACACCAGCCCAGCCCAGTAGTACGGGGCATTCTGCTCATTGTCGTGGCTTTTGATCCATGCTAGTTTGGCGTCTCTTAAAGCTCTGTTCTTGGACCGACCATCAGCCAATTGACGATAGAATGCTTCCGTGATGATGGCTGTGCTCTGTTCATCAACATCCCACAGTGACATGATGATGGATGGACAACCCGCATAGGCGAAACTATGTGCCAACGAGATGACTCCTTCCGAGCTCTCCTGCTGACCGACTCCTGTCTGACAGGCGGTGAGTACAGCGAGCTCTGCCTGTAGTTGCATATCGTACAGCTCATAGGCATGCAGATATCCGTCTTCATTGCTCGATTTACTCAATATCAATTTGGAATAGAGGGGAGATACATTGTTTATCTGAGTATGGGTACCCAGGTGGATCACCTCGTACTGCGCAGCATGTTGTTTGAACTCCGATTCATTGGCTTCTTCACCCACCTTGACCTCAGCTTGTAGCAGACCTCCGAGGGCATGTGCGGTCTTCATGGCAAATGGTTGTTGGATCTGATGAAGAAAGCCCTGGTCCACTTGGGACGAATCACTGACCGAGTTCAGATAGGCATCTTTCAACGCATCTTCAAAGCCTGGCGCCATGGCAAGAGC
>JABDLZ010000218.1 GCA_013001705.1 Flavobacteriales bacterium | reverse complement strand
CTCTATC
This sequence comes from Flavobacteriales bacterium, assembly GCA_013001705.1. Lineage (NCBI taxonomy): Bacteria > Pseudomonadati > Bacteroidota > Flavobacteriia > Flavobacteriales > Flavobacteriales bacterium. The sequence continues at coordinate 9,077 of JABDLZ010000218.1, read as the reverse complement.
GCTGCCTTGCTCTGGACTTCCTCTATCCTGCCCCACAAGACTTGGTCACTTTTGCAGACAATCATGACATGGACCGCATCTATGCGCGCATCGGTGAAGACCTTGAACGATGGAAAATGGCCATGGCCTATCTGATGGTCACCAGAGGCATCCCTCAGATCTTCTATGGGACTGAGGTCCTCATCAGCAATGGAGATGATCCAAAACATGGAGTCATTCGGGCGGATATGCCAGGTGGATGGCCAGATGACCCAGTAAGCGCATTCACGGGAGAAGGACTGGATGAAGAACAGTTGCAGGCGCAAGAATACCTACAGTCACTACTGCAATGGCGAAAGGGGAAATCGGTCATACATACGGGTCACACCTTGCATTTCGTCCCTGAGGATGCTCAGGGCATCTACACACTCTTCAGATACGATGATGAAAATATCGTGATGCTGGTTCTCAATACCAGTGATGAGAAGAAGTCTATACCACTTGAAAAATACGATGAGCTTCTACAAGGGATCGAAGAAGGTAGGGATGTGCTGAACGATTCTGAGATCGACTTGAAATCAGGTGCGCTGAGCCTTTCAGCCGATAGTGTTCTTATTCTAGAAATGAATCACTGACATCACTCCTCCTCATCCTTGGACTCTGTATCGTCCTCTTCCATATCTTCAGGAGTCCATAGAGATTGCGCGATGAGCAAGTTGTACCATTTGAAGAGCTTGCGCATGTCTGCGTGACGTACTTCTTCTTTGTCGTAGTTGGGAACCACTTCTAGCATCTTGGCTTCCAATTCCTTCTCATCGGCCTTATGGCTGATGGTCTCTTTCCCGTCCTCTTTTTCATAGATGGACTTGAGCACATCGCCTAAAGGAAGATCCTCATCATAGGTGAAGATGCTGATGTCATTGAGGATGGAGAAATTATGTCTGACGAATATGGGCATACGCTTGCCCTCGGGTATCGACTCCACGATGACCCTTCCCGGGTTCTGTGCTACGATCTTGTATAATCCAGGTTTGCCTGATATGGTGAGAATCTCAGAAAGGTGCATGCCATTGATTTGGGCGCAAATGTATGGCAATCAATGTTTGATGAAAGGCCGTACTCGATTATTATTCTCCGTGATACCCCGTACCATATACAGTCCTTTGGCGAGGTCGGAAAGATCCAAGCGAACATTTGTTGTGATCCGTTCTCGGAGAATCAGATTCCCGTAGCTATCCATCAATTCTATGGTCATCGGAGATCGGACGCCTTGTACTGAGAGAACATCTTTCGTTGGATTCGGAGAAATGGTCCACTGCATCAAGTCCTGCTCGACCACATCAGTGACCAATAGGGTCTCAGAGAAGACCGAGCATCCGTTCTCATTGAACACCTCGACTTGATAGTCCCCATAATTCTCGAAGATGAGAACACTGTCTTCAGCCCCGGGAATGGCCATCCCGTCCACATACCATTGATAATCGACCCCTCCTGAAGCGATCAATTCCTCCCCAACTTGTTGAATTGTAGGTATGATAGCATCATAGGCCATCAGGCCGAAGCCATTGACCTTTCCATAACCCCAATACGGGTTAGGCACGGCCCCGGTATACTCATCCAGGGCAGAAGTCTGTATGACCGCTTCCTTGAAATCGGACCATCTGGCCTCCGGACATTGCTCCAAAAAGAGGGCGGCTAGACCGGCCAATACCGGAGATGCCATACTGCTACCTCCATTCCTGAAGTGCATTCCTCCGGGAGCCACTTTGAAAGGCTCATTCTGGATGAGATTCTCTAATTGTGGGAAGTTGCCCGTGCTCAAGGTCACGCTACCGGTGGCTGCTATGTCGGGTTTGTGCCTGCCGTCACGCGTAGGACCCGCGCTGGATGTGATGTAGATATCCCCATCTGTGCCTTCTACACTGGTGATGGTTCCGGTGTAGTCCAAGTAGGATGTACGGTTCATATAATTGCCCACAGTGATGACCTTATCACTGCATGCCCAAGAGCTTACCATGTGCATCAATCGATCGGGTGCGGTGAAATTCTCCATTTCAGCGATTCCTATGAGCTCGGGTATATCCTCAGCTTGGACCATATCGCTGGTTCCGAATGTGGATGTGCTCCATATGTCGTAGGCACCGGTCCCCGATCCTATCAGTCGATATATGTAATCGGAAGAATCCGGGTCACTGATATAGACCTGCATCTGCACCTGTTCCCCTTGGTATTGTGACCAGATCTGTGCGGTTCCTAATACCTCGTTGGATGCATTGCGAATGGGACGAAGTATCACCTGGCCTAAAGACTCTGAGTAATGAAATGAATCCGAGACTCCTCTGAAGCGTATGGAATCATCCAATATATCCCCTCCTAGACGGAACTCGATACCGCTCAGGTTTACACTATCAGCCCAAATGTCGAAGGACACGCGTGAACCTCCTACTACTGGGGAGTCCTCCACCTCGAACCACGAAAATGATGTATCTGATTGCAACTCTACTCCTAGATGGTAGGGGTCCAAAGCGTTGCTGTTACCTACGGCTGCCGCGATGATACGCCCCGGTTGTTCAAGTTCCGATTCGATGAAGAGCGCAGCCGGGTCATTGGCATCATGAGATCCATAGTAGGTACCTAGACTCATATTTATCACACAAGGTTTCTGATGCTCATCGGCCACTTCGAAAATATATTGTACGGCAAGCATGACATCGGCCAAGAAGCTGGTGGTGGTGAAATCAAAGGAGACGATGACCATATCGCTTTTGGGTGCAACGCCCATAAAATCATTCACGGCAGAGCCGTTACCACAGGCGGTGCCCGTCACGGTGCTTCCATGACCGAACCATATTGCCTGATCCTGATGCACAGCTAATCCTTGGTCGATCTCCTCTTGGGTCCATCGTGTACCGAAACCATAGGGTTCTGGGATATGCTCCTCGTCATATTCGAATGTGTGGTCCCACAACTCGAGGATCCGAGTGGTACCGTCCGGGTTCAGGAAATCGGGGTGATGTAATTCAACACCCGTATCGATCATCCCGATGATCACCCCTGCTCCTGTGTAGGCAGTATCCAATGGAGCAATCCCTTGTCGAATGGGGATAATATTGTTATTGTTGACCATCACATCGTTGAGCGGTCTACCTGTAGCGGTCTGGGTCTCGATGTATCCGATCTCCCCCTTGGACACCATCTCCAGGATCACCTCCTTGGTTGTGGACACCAGCTTGTAATCATCTACTTGGGTCAAGACCTTCAGATCACCTCGATCGGAATAACTTCTTAGGTCCTGTGTATCGATATCTATGATCACCCGCATTTCTTCATCTGACAATACGCGCTCATATGAGATGGGTAATTCTTTGATTCGCTGACCTATCGAGGAGATGGAGAGCAGCAGCAGGAGTGTGCAAACGATGACTTCAGACCGCATGATTCATCAATTCTTCATAATTAGGGATAGTACGCAAGGTCGAGATGCTGTCCGATTCCATGCTGATGTGAAGTATATGGGCATCTTCTCCATTGGTCAAAAGTAGATACGGAGCATCTAAGGACCGATTGTACATGGCTATTTGCGCCACGGTGCGCTGGTCAAGTGGAGAATCCTTTCGCTTGCACTCGATGACCATCTGAGGTCTTCCTTCAGTATCATGGATAATCGCATCAGCACGTTTGTTCATACCGTTGACCTTGACCACCTTCTCCACGACAAACCGTCCCTTGGGATAATGCAACTGATCAATCAAGAAGGTCAATACCCCTTGCCGCACCAATTCTTCGGGTGTCATGGCTACCCACTTGTTCCTGACGATACACTTGATCCTACCTTGACCCATTGTCGATAAATCGATGACGGTTTCCTTTGGATAAATTACGTGATTTGTTGGCAATGACATTCGATGCCCTCATAAAGGATATCCATAATGGAAAGCTGAGTCCAATATACCTGCTCCACGGGGATGAACCCTATTTCGTGGACCGAGTGAGTGAGACTTTGGTAGAGAAGGTACTCTCACCGGAAGAGAAGGAGTTCAATCAGAGCATCTTATATGGTAAGGACACCGATGTAAAAGACCTTATCAGCACGGCCAAGCGCTTTCCGATGATGAGCAAGTATCATCTGGTCGTATTGCGTGAGGCCCAGGATCTCAAAAAGGTAGAGGAACTCGAACCTCTCTTGCAGCAGCCTGTGCAGAGTACGATTCTGGTGCTGGCCTTCAAGAAGAAGGTGGATCAGCGCAAGAAATGGGTCAAGTCAGCAGCTAAGAACGGTGTGGTATTCAATAGCGCACGTATTCCGGAGTGGAAACTGGGAGACTGGGTCAAGAAGGAAGCCACCCGTAGGAAATTGGACCTGGATATGAAATCGGCCTCTATGTTGATCGAGTATCTCGGTGACGACCTACAGCGGATAAGCAAAGACCTCGACAAACTCCACATGCTTTGTAAGGATGGTCTGAGTGTTACTCCCAACATGATCCAAAAAGTGATCGGAGTCAGTCGGGATTACAACATCTTCGAATTACAGGATGCGCTGTTGACCAAGAATGTCTATAAAGCGCAGAAGATCGTCAAGTATTTCTCTGCCGACCCTCGCTCCCATCCCATCCAGCCGCTGATCGGTGCACTGTATGGCATGTACTCCCGTATGATCATCCTGCATGCCAAGCGCAGTTTCAATCCCGATACCGCTGCAGCAGTGCTGAAAGCCAAGCCCTTCTATGCAAAGAAGATACTGGCAGGTGCCAAACGCTACAGCTATGGAAGCTTGGTGAGAAATATCTCCATCCTACGCCAATACGATATGAAATCCAAAGGCGTAGGGTCCACCGGAAACACTTCCAATGGCGAACTGATGCGTGAAATGGTCTTCAAGCTCATTCATTGAGAATGTGATAAAGGACAACGATTGATTATAAACGGTCCGTACTCACCTCACGAATGGTCTATTTTTGCCTCCGACCCGAATCAATAAGCTACTCGGCCTATGCGTGCCTTAACACTTACGACCTTCTTTCTTATCCTATCCGGTTTTCTTTTCTCCCAAGATGCCACCATCCGGGGATTCGTCTATGAGAAGGATACGGGAGAGCCCGTGATCTTCACCAATGTATATCTGCAAGGTACTACCATAGGTGCTGCTACAGATGTCAATGGATTCTATCAGATCACCAAGGTACCTCCTGGCACTTACACGCTTATTGTGACCTATCTGGGCTATGATACGCTCAGAGAGAACATCACCGTTGCAGCCGGTGAGATAATGACCAAGAAGCTATTTCTGACCCAGTCGGCCATCAACATACGCACGGTCACCATCAGTGCTGAAAAACAAGATGCCCAGAACCAGGTCAAGATCTCGGTAGAGAAGATCACCCCCAAAGAAATCCAGTCATTGCCTTCACAGGGTGGAGAGGCCGATCTGGCCCAGTATCTCCAAGTACTTCCCGGTGTCGTATTCACCGGTGACCAAGGGGGACAATTGTATATACGTGGTGGTAGTCCCGTACAGAACAAGGTGCTGCTGGATGGGATGATCGTTTACAATCCCTTCCACTCGATCGGGCTCTTCTCGGTCTTCGATACGGATATCCTACGAAATGCTGATGTGTATTCTGGTGGATTCAATGCCGAGTATGGTGGACGAATCTCTTCTGTGATGGATATCACCACTCGTGATGGGAACAAGCAGCGGATTGCCGGTAAGGTGAGCGCATCGACTTTCGGTGCCAAGGCTCTCATCGAAGGACCTTTGAAGTCTCCCAGTGAGCCAGGTGGAGCCTCGAGCAGTTTCGTTCTATCGGCCAAGCGCAGCTATCTGGATAAGACCTCTAAATCCCTTTATTCCTGGATCAATGACGGAGAAGGTCTCCCCTTCATCTATCAGGATCTATATGGGAAACTGAGTTTCAACGGTTCCAATGGTAGCAAGGTCAACTTCTTCGGTTTCAATTTCCAAGATGAGGTATTCTACCAAGGTGTGAGTGACCTGAACTGGAACACCTATGGAGTGGGTGCCAATTTCGTACTCATCCCTGGGAATACACCTACGCTGATCGAAGGGAATTTCGCCTTCTCCGACTATGAGATCCAACTCAGTGACGTGACCCTCCCTCCCCGATCGAGTGGGGTGAATGGCTTCAATATGGGATTGAACTTCAAGTACTTCAGCGGGGACAATGAATTCAAATACGGATTCGAGGTACTGGGCTTCCAGACCAATTTCAAATTCAGTAATGCGATAGGTCTGGAGACCACTCAGGAAGAGAACACGACCGAGGTGGCCGGGTACTTCTCCTATAAACTCAAGGCCAAACGCTTGGTATTCGAGCCGAGTATACGCGGGCATTACTATGCTTCCCTGGCCGAATTCTCATTTGAACCCCGGGTAGGAGCTAAATACAACATCACCGACCAGATCAGACTGAAAGCAGCCGCTGGTCTCTACTCTCAGAACCTCATCGCTGCCAATTCCGACCGGGATGTGGTCAACTTCTTCTATGGCTTCCTGAGTGGACCAGAGGATCTACAGGAGAGCTTCGTTACAGAAGAGGGAGATGTAGTGGACCGAAAACATCGACTGCAGAAATCCATTCACTACGTGGCAGGTATCGAGTATGATATCACGCGCAATCTGGAGGTGAATCTGGAAGGGTATATCAAGGACTTCACCCAATTGATCAACACCAACCGGAACAAGATCTTCGAGGATGACATCAACAATACGGATGTCCCGGATGAATTGAAGAAGAATTACATCATTGAGACCGGCCTGGCCCAAGGAGTGGACCTCGTACTCAAGTATAAAGAGCGGGATTTCGATATCTGGGCAGTGTATTCATTGCAGAAGTCGGATAGATGGGACGGCATTCGTTCTTACGCACCGGTATTCGATAGACGACATAACGTCAACCTGATCGGTACCTATCGCTTCGGTAAGGAGAATAGCTGGGAGACCAACATCCGATGGAACTTCGGGTCGGAGCTGCCCTTCACTCCCAACAGAGGATTTGCTCAGCAACTCAGCTTCGGTGGAGAGATAGACGGAGACTATTATAATGAGAATCCCGATGAGGTATTCAATATACTGGGCGACCTCAACAGCAAACGTCTCACCCCCTATCACCGATTGGACCTGAATCTGAAAAAGCTGATCGACATCAATGAGCATCAGCAGGTGGAGGTCAATCTAGGAGTGACCAACATCTACAACCGGGAGAATATCTTCTACATCGCCCGTGATTCCTTCGAATTCGTCTATCAGCTACCTATCCTACCGAGTCTAGGTATCAGCTGGACCTTTTGATCTATCGAGAAAGAAGAATAGTGGTCGGTGACACGAAGGAGCACTGTTCATATGAATTGATCGTAAAGAAGATGTGCTGACATCTTCAAGAATGATTCAAGATCTCATTGACCTTGAACATGGCCTCTGTGCGATTACGCGCATTCAGCTTGGAGTAGATATTCTGTAAGTGCGTCTTGATGGTATTGATGCTCAAGAAATGAGCTTCTGCCAATTCCGCATTGGACTTCCCACTCTTCATGGATAGTAATATCTCGAATTCCCGCTCGCTCAATGGATCCACCAGATGCCGATTGGTATTCTCCAAGGTCAATGTAGCTGATCGCGGGTGTAACAGCAGATGATTGTTGAGCGCCATCTCCATACTTGTCAATAGGTCATGTTCGTCAAAGGGTTTGACCAAGTATCCTCCGGGGCGAGTCTCTTTGACCCGTTCGATGGTTCCCCGATCGGCATGAGAAGTAAGGAAGACAAAGGGGATATTGTTATGCTCATTGATGAATTGAGCTACCTCTATGCCATCCATCTCTCCGGCCAGTGTGATATCCAGCAGGGCTGCGTCCGGATCATTGGACTTGAGATAGTCCACTGCCTCTTCTCCAGAATGTACGATACCAGCTATCCCGAAATCCAACATTTCGAGATGCCCTGCGATATCCTCTGCTACTAGGGGCTCATCTTCTACGATCAGGATCTCGACTTTTTTCATATGGTTCAGGTTGGTTTGCTAATTATACTTCAGTTCACCAAATGGTAGTTATTGATTACCAATTTGACGGTGGTCCCTTTATCGGTGATGATCTCCCACTGCGCATCCAATTTTTTACTGAAGGCCTTGATCATTTTCATACCGAAAGAATCTTCAGAAGCTGCTTTCTTCTCCTCTGGTATACCTACTCCATTGTCAGCTACGGTAAGCCTCAAAGAGTCATCCACCTCTTTAAGTTCTACACGTATCTCACCCTGCCTATCACCCGGAAATGCATATTTGAGACTATTGGTCACCAACTCATTGAGGATCAACCCTATAGGTACGCTTGTATCTACGTCCATGAGGAGGTCTTCTACTTCGGTCTCTATACGCACACGGTCGGTATCCACGCGATAGGAGTTGAAGAGGCTATTGCTCAACTTGGTGATATAGGTCTGAGCGCTGATCCCTTTCAGATTATCCTCACCATAGAGGTCCTGATGAATGAGTGCCATACTCTTCACCCTCGCCCTACTCTCATTGACCGCCTTGAGCGCCTCCTTATCCTTGATTCCTCTACTCTGGATGCTGAGTATACTCGAGATCACCTGTAGATTGTTCTTGACCCGATGATGTATCTCACGGAGTAAGAGTTCTTTTTCGGTCAATGACTTCTCTATAAGTTCTTTTTGGGCCCTGAGTTTTCGATTGGTGCGCAACCTGGAAACAATGAAGATGAGAGCACCCAATAGAATTCCACCTCCAAAAATGAGGATCAGTCGATTGGTAGAGGTGCGCTGTTGCAGCAATCGGCTACTCAACTCGAGTTCTTGGTCCTTCTCTCGCATCTCATACTTGGTGAACATGTTCATGAGTTCCTTATCCTTCATGGCCTTGACCACAGAGTCGTTCAAGCTCAAAAGTTTCTCATGATAGTTCAGGGCCTCCTTGAACCTACCTGCTGCCTTTAAAAACTCGTACTTGGCTTGGTAAGCAGATATGCGTTTAGAGCGCGCACCATAGCTATTGCTGAGTGCTATCCCTTCATCGCAGAATGAAGATGCCGTCTGTAAGTTCTCCATTCCAGTGTGAATC
>JABDLZ010000217.1 GCA_013001705.1 Flavobacteriales bacterium | reverse complement strand
AAGAATCCTCACTCTTGCACTTCTACGAATTTCTTGAAGTTCAAAATCCACTTCATCACCTGCTTCTTGAAGACTCCGGGAAACAAGCGGGCCATCATCTGGACCATGAATCCATGCAGCTCGGTATAGTGCACTTCCGACCAATAGGCAGTCCTGCCATCTCCTAGATCCGTGAATCGCGTAGTCAAGCGATTGGACATCTTCTCATGCACATACTCCCCGATAAACTCATCCGGAAGGTCATTCTTGACGATGGTCTCATGGAGCTCCATCTCATTCTTGCCCATGAGATAGCGCATACGGGAAGTGGATCCTGTTGCGCCTCTCTCTCCGGTCAGATGTTCAATCCCGAGGAATCCCTCTTGCCAATGCTTGAGGTTATCCGGGTCGGACCAGAGTGCCACGACCTTATCACGCGGAGCATCGATGTTCGTCTCACATATGAATTTCAGTTCCATGGTCAAGCTATCCAGCCTTTGCGCTTGGCCTTGTGGGATAGAAAGTAGAGATACATGGCAACTATGACCACCAGAGCAGGCATGACCATCGCACCTCCTCCCATTTCTGTAAGAATATCGGTCATGAAATACCAGCCGAAGAATTGCACGATCACCCCGACCAAGGATAGTCCTAGCAAGGGGAGGGCAATCTTCTTCTTCAGCAGCAGCATCAAGCTGCCTAGAAATCCGAAGATCGTTGCGGTACCATAGGCTACCCAATTCCAAAGTGGGGAGTTGGCATAGGCTTCGGCCATGGCAGGTGGAAGTTCGGCCATCTGTTCGGCACTCATCTGCGTATCAGAGATAAAGGCGGCAAGGCCCATGATATTCCAGAGCAGCGCGATGACGGCCACTATGATGAACCAAAGGGGTGATTTGATGGAGGTCATGGTCAGGTTTTGAGAGGTTAATAGACCCTCAATATACGACCGAAGGACTAGAAGACTACCAGATGAAGGTATCGGAATTTCGATAGGAATCAGGCATCCATGCTCTGTTGCGTGCGATCAATTGGCGCTTCATCTCTTCCCATTGCTCCACCTCACTATCGATCTCGCTGGGATCATTCATCAGATGAAGTGCGGTGAAGTCCGGAGCCGCTGACCTGTCATAGACCATGACGACATGAAGTTTGGGTCGAGAGATTCCATCTTCAGTGATGCGACTTCTTAAGTAATAGGTCGTGAATCCATGCGTGCGGATGGAATCCTGCATCACTTGGACTATTTCTACTGAATCAATCTCGCTTTTGTCCCATGAATACTGATATTCATAAGTAGACCAGCGCTCTTCTGTGCGCTCCGTGACAAAGACCCTTTTCAGATCCATGGTATCGCTCCAGAGGTCGGTGCGCTCGAGATTCTTGAGAAATCCATAGTCCTTTAATGCATCGCCCTCCAAAAGGCTCACAATAGCACTGTCCGAAACAGACTCTCCGTAGTGTGTCAAGAAATGTGCAAAGGCTTTGCGGATCTCAGGTCTTGAGCTGGTACCGACATCCTCAAAATGATGCTCTACCTCCGGTAGATGGGTGAAGGGGCGCAGTAAGCTCAGATAGTCGAAAAGATCCATCGATGATTTCCAAGAATTCTGCTCGGTAAGATCCGTATAGGTGAAGTCCGTACTGCTCAACCTGCGAAAGGCCAATTTGGATTGTCTGAGCAGGTAATCATAGCGATCTGTATAGTGACTGGTGTCAATGACCGCACTATCCAACATCATCTTGAGTGTAAGGAGCACGGGTTCTTTGTACTCATCGTACTCCAAGAGTTCGAGCAACTCGGGGTACAGATCGGAATATATCTCCAAACTATCCTTCAATGCACTGAATAATTCACTTGTGAAGCCCACAGAAACCCCTATAGGCGCTTCTTCGGTCAGTATCTCTCGCACTCGGGCGATGGCTTCTTCTTCTCTGGTCTTGAGAAGTGTTGTCAAGATCTCTACCTGATAGGCCGCACTATCTGAATATGCCTGATATTCCAGTATCAGTGAATCTACCAGACCTATCTCTGTGCTGAGATATCGATAGCGATTGTATCCGGATCGATACTCCTTTTTGTCTTCCTCACTGGCCAATGGGGAAGGGGATTCGACCAGTTGCTGATAGATTGCCCAACGGTCGGCCTCAGGAAATGCCTCCGTCATTTCCAATCGCTCATTGGCCATGGAGAAATAGGCGCTGTCCTCACTCTGGATATCCATTAAGAATATCTCTGGTGCAGCCTCTATGAATCGAGGATAGGCGAGTGTGTCCTCCAGAAGTTCGATATCCTCAATCAGTCGTTGGAAATCTTCTCTGGGTCCGAAGTCTTGATCATATCCTGTCTCAATGGAGATGACAGAGTTCCCCTTGGTCCTGAAATACAGCTCATAGGCATAATCCGAAAGACTGTCGCCCAGCACATAGGTGACCTCGACATCTTCATCTTTCCAGTCCACATCTTTGGAGAGAATGACCAGGTCTCCCTGTCCGGTGATGGCATCGTCCCATTTCTCCAAGAAATCATCTCGGCTCTCGAGGTACTCATAGCGTGGATAGCGGAAATAGGTCACTTTGAGGGGAGAACAACTTCCCGGTGATGCCAGATCCACTTCATAGGAGTATTCATACTCTTCCTCCTGCTCTCCGAATCCGAACATCCCGAACGCACCGGATCCGAGCAGGTCGTCTGTATCCTTTTCCCAAGCTATGGTCGAGCGGAAATACCCAGCAGAATCAACGATAGGGTAGTAGGTATCGAATTGTTCATTCTCCAGTTCCAAGGCATCCATGAAACGCTCCACCTTGGCATCTTTGGCGCTGTAGCACTGCATGGCGATGATGGAATTCCCCGATACTAGGAAGCGTGCGGTCATGCGTTGATCATCCCCTACTCCGAATTCGATCTGCAGGGCCGGCTGACCATTCACCTCTAGGTTCTTTCTATCCAATTCTACGACATCATTGTCCTCTTCAAAGGCCGACTCGGCCAAGTAGAGTAAGTAGCGCTCGTCTTCGATATAATTCCGATCGTAGTGTTGCAATCGGTAGAGGCGATACACATCACCTTCAGCATCGATGGACTGAATGAATCGGTCTCCATTCATCAAGGAAGCCGGTGCATCCATATAATCAGCCACTTCGCCAGGTAGTGTGATGGTCAAGCTTCCATCCATCGATCGGAAGGCGCGCCAAGGGCTGGTGCGTTGCCCATGGAGGTTTATATCGAGACTGGAAAAGAAGTGATCGCCAGCTCCTTTCTTGATCTTCTGTCCACTGCCCGATAGCCGTGCGACTACTACGTCCTGCGGACTGAAAAGAATCATTGCCCGATTGATGTCTCCTCGGGCGATCTCGTGGAGAATGTCCAATCCGCGCATGCCCCCGATCGAGACCTCCTTCTGCTGGATGATCTCCCCGGGGATGATCTCGAAAAGCATGCTGTCCAAGCTTTGGATCTGATGCGAGACACTCGTCCTTTCGATTGCATTGTTGGTCACAAAGCGGTCGATGATGAAGGTGAGTCCATTGGCGATATCCAGTGTGATGAAGGAATGGTTCAAAAGATCCATGCTCATCTCATAGACCTCATAAGGACTATCGAAGTCCACACGGGCATCCTCGCTCACGAATGGTCGCAAAGGGCGTTTGACGAAGGATTCGGAGAGCTTCTCTTTCTTCTTCGCATCCCGCAGGCCCATGCGTACTGGAACGACCGTATATCCGAGGTCCCGCAGCATTTCGATACAGCCTTCTTCTCCAGGCAGGTGAGCGGCCCCCACTCCTGTGAACAAAGGCGCTTGCTGCATAAGGGAATCCATCCCTTCGATGAATTTCTTATTGCGCTCTATCAGAATGTACTTGGTGTAAGCCTTATCATTCAGGCGCATACTCAATGAGTCCAGTCGGTCGAGGTCCCCTTTGCGATATGCATCCTCGATCTTCTCATTGGCCTCGTATCGGGATTGCATGTCATAATCGGAGAAGTCACGGGGATTCTTCTCGATGGCCTCTTGTGCCTTGCGCATCATACCCATGGACTCGTCAAAGGTCTCGAGCCCTATGGTCTCTTTGCCCAACTTGACTGCCGATTGGTAGATATACATATCCAGCCAGGTCTCTTCTTCGAAATTTCCACTGGGGTCGTAGAATCGGAAGAGCAACTGATTGATCATGGAAGGATTGCTCCGGAAGATCTGTTGGATGGTCAGATTGGTATTTTCGGGGAACTCCATGCGTCCTTCGAGCATATTCCAATTTCCCGATCCACCGAAATACTGGTATTCCGATCGCTGGAGCATACGGAAGGTGTTGGTCATCATCTCACCTCCGAGCACCTCGCTGAACCATTGTTCGGGTTCCAATTCCAAAGCCACCTGATCGACCGATTCCAAGGCATCGAAAAAGGGTTCTCCTAAGTAGAATGCGACCTTATCACTCACATGCATGGTCCCGTAGAGATAGGAGGGTTCTTCCATGCCATTGCCCGTGATCTCCCATAGCAGACCTTGGTATTGCTTCTGAGCATGCGTGGTCAAGTAGAACAGGAAGAAGGGGAGGATGAGAAGGTGTCTATGCATTGAATATGTACTAGCGATGGGTACCGGCCCGGCCCTTCAACTGCGGGCAAATGTCGTCCTAATTCATGGAGTTGCCAAGAAAGCTACAGAGGACGTGATTCATCGGGCTGAAAGGAACGGACATCTCTTGAGAATAGAACGGGTCCTATGATTCCATGTTGTCTCCTGTGAAGATGAAAGTGTATTTTGATCCCCATGAAAAGACCACTTGTTTCCCCCATAGATAAGGAGGGCAATGCAGAAGCAGCAGATATGGCCGCTTTCTACCAGGAGACCTTGGGATTCACACCCAATAGCCTCTTTACCATGATGCATAGACCCCGCATCGCCAGAGCATTCTTGGAGATGAATCAGGCCGTCATGGAGAACAAGGGAAGGGTGACCAGTGCATTGAAACGGCAATTGGCCTATCTCTCCAGTCGGACGACCGGATGTCGCTATTGTGAAGCCCATACCATACGCGCTGCCGTGCGTTATGGATCAGAGGAGGATAAGCTGCAGCATATCTGGGACTACAAGACCTATCCGGCCTTCAGCGAGGCAGAACGCGCAGTATTCGATCTGGCCATTGCGGCCTCTCAAGTTCCCAATGCGGTCAGCGATGAGATCGCAGAACGTATGCGTGCTCACTGGGATGATGGGGAGATCGTGGAGATTATGGGAGTCATAGCTCTATTCGGCTACCTGAACCGTTGGAATGACAGTATGGGTACGCAACTCGAAGGCCCAGCTGCCAAGGATGGTGAAGAGCTTCTGGGTACCGATGGTTGGACCATCGGAAAACACACCTATTAGGACCCTATTCTCCGGCCTTGAGCAGCTCGGGAAACTTCTCTTTGAATCGATTCAAACGAGGGATGGACACACTGCGTACATAGGGCTGATACGGATTGCGCTTCTCATAGTCCTGATGATAATCTTCTGCCCGGTAGAAGGCCTTGAAGGGCTCGATATCAGTAGCTATGGGCTGTTCATACTGGCCTGACTCATCCAGAGCATTTCTGGCCGCTTCAGCTATCTGGCGTTCTTCTTCGTTCTGGTAAAAGATGATGGATCGATAGGCTGATCCATTATCGGGTCCTTGACCATTGACCTGGGTAGGGTCCTGACTTCCGTAATAGACATCTACCAGGGTCTTGAAATCCACTACAGACGGGTCATAATACACCAGTACGGTCTCTGCATGTCCCGTCTTGCCGGTGCCCACTTCCTGATAACTGGGATTCTCTGTGTGACCGCCAGCATAGCCGCTCACGGCCTCGGCTACTCCTTCTACGCTTTCATACACGGCCTCCACACACCAGAAACATCCGCTGGCAAAGTAGGCCCTGCTCAGCTCATCCAATCCGGCCTGGGTGGCTTTCTGACCTGGGTCTTCCGAATTCTGATCCTGCGAGGACACATTACAGGAGATGAGTATCAGGGCGAAAGCAAAAGTGAAGAAGTGTTTCATCAGTCGTGGATTAGGTGTAAGACGCGACAAGAACCATGCCTTATCCAGAGACCTTTCAAGGCTCATTCGCTGTATTCGTAGCAGCCTAGATCACCGGGTGGTGTGCGGAGATTTCCTTCCAGATCCTCGCCTAGGAAGAATCCCGGGTCGCCCTTGTCTATGACAAAGGCATCTTCTTCCAGATGGAAGTCATTCTCGCTCGGAGCGATGAATCCCGGACCGAAGAACTCATTGGAGTACATATCCTGATAGATGGTCTCATCGCTGATGTCCATCTCATCCACCCGTACCATGCAGTAGGAGAATACGATGTCCTCTGTGGGTTGGAATTCGCTGAGATCGACCAGGAATTCCTCGAATGTATTTCCATACATGATGCAGTTCTTGGCCGAGAAGGATTCGATGAAGGCCTGATTGGGGTTCCCTGCCTCATCCAGATAGAGATCACTCATGAAGAAACTCGGCTCAGTCCTATTGGACCAGATCCAGTAATTCCCCATGGTACAGTGCGTGAAGTCATAGGCCCCACCACCCGAGATACCAACGGTCTGCTGACCGCTATTGGCAAAAAGACAGTTGGTGGCGCTTATGCGGTACTTGCGTGCCAGTAGGCCGAAAGCGGTCGTCTGTTGGATGATGCAGTTGTTGAGGATCAATTGATTCTCTGATGTAGGCTTGTCGATGTCCTCTTCCTGCAGCACCAGTGGTTTGGCCTCGATTCCGATGATGCTGTTCTTGATGATCACATGATTCAACTCATTGTCCTGCCCCACTGGACCTTCGTTGATGCGGATGAGGTCCCATTGACCTGGTATATCATCATAGAGCTCTTCGGGTCGGTCATGTTGGAAGACCACGGGGGCTTCGGCCGTGCCGTTGACAGTCAATTGTCCACCTTCCCATACCCATATACCCGAGCCTTCGTGTAGAAAGATCTGTGTCCCAGCTTCTATGGTCAGTTTGTCGAATTCATCGATGACCAGATATCCGTATATCACTATGGGTTTCTCATTGGTCCAAGTGATATCCACCGGAGGTTCTTCATTCAGACAATCCCCATCCAGACAGGTAAGGGGAGGGAGACCTGAGATGTCATTGGTGGGATTGTAGAAACATGCATCCTGCCCCCAAGCGACCAGGTCCACATGCTGTTCATTGCCATTGGTGACGAAGACCAGACTATCCATCTCTATGAGCGGGGTGTTGATTCCATTGGGATCGATAGTCACTTCGATGAAGATGAATATGCTGTCCTCGCCTTGGATGAGCACATCGCTGAAAGAATGCCCTGGGTCTCCGTCTACATTGATGCGATAGGCACTGCCTTGGCCTTCGCCCAGATAGATGGAAGAGACCTCGGCCGCCTGATTGCTGCGATTGTACACCTTGAGGAGTTGAGTAGCGGTACCCACGGTGGTGAAGACGGTATCAAAGAGCACGGTATCCCGGCTGAACTCCAGCATAAGCCCGGAATCGGTATTGATCTGCTCATCCTTACGGCAGGCAGTGAAGGCTAGAATGACAGCCATTATGATGAGGAGGGAAATTCTCATAGGAACTCAATGTGCTTCGACTGCGAGATCTCAGGATATCGCATTGCGCATAGCGCAGACAAAGATGGGTTTTTGGAGATAACGCGAAAGAGATCGCCCCATTGTACTGCCATTGATTCCGTTCGAGGGTCTAAGGCTTGCTGCACTGAATCATTTCGAGAACGTCATGACCTTATTCCTTGACCGAACCGAGAAATTGACGATGAGCTTCCAGTAGATTCTCCTCCGAGTGGATGATGTCATTCAACACCGATCGTAAAATGTACTTCTTAGCTGTATCGGTCGCATCAAGATTGGAATAGATGAACCGGATCAACTCACGATGTATGGCCATGAGGTGGGTCTTGCCTTCTTGGATATCTACCAAAGGTGATACCTGAGTGAAATCCGTTAGATGGATGTTACTGTTCAATAGGGTTTGGGCAGTGGTATTCTTGATACTGACCAATTCTATTCCGTTGGTCTCATTGAGAAGGTCCCCCAAGGATAGATCCTCTTCATCGACACGATCATCCAAGAGGTCGATGAAGGCTATGTGCGCAGCCATATTCGTCTCCAGTTCACTCACATTCTCTTTGAATTCCACGGTGATCGAGGACATGACCTTTTGAAGATACTTTTCCTGATTCTGTTCTTCTACATAGTTGTTGACGAAGAGCGCGATCAGGATACCGAGTATCACGGGTATCATCTCTTTGATCAGGTATCTGAGGTTATGAGATGGATTCTTCACTAGGTGAGTCTTTGATAGGACAAGTCTCGGAAGAATAAATGAGATGGATTCTACTTCATAAAGGTGGAATGTCACCCAATCCGATCGGCTCTTCTGATACGTAGATAGAGTATGCAAAGGATACTTGTAGGGCTTCTCATCATGTGGCCGGTCATCACCATTGGACAGAAGATAGACCAGCACATCACTCTTAGAGAAATGGGTCATAGCTCCCATTTCAGATTCAGTTATGACAATGACTATTTCGCCTCCAGCGATAGGAGCTATACCCAGGGATATAGTTTTGAATGGAGTTCGCCATCGCTCTCTCGCAACCCCTTATCAAGGATCCTGATCAAGAAGCGTGACTCGGAGATACGCCATGGATTGATCCTAGAGCATATCGGATTCACTCCGCGTGATATCGTCAGTGAAGAAATCCAATTCGGGGATAGACCATTTGCCTCGGCCATCATGCTGAAATCCATGAATACCTCTGTAGACAGGGATTCTAAATCCCGATTGACCTCTACTCTCAGCCTTGGTGTGATAGGTCCTGTAGCCTTTGGAGAGTGGATGCAGGTCACTATACACCGCGCCTTGGACAATCGCATACCCGGTGGTTGGAAGAATCAAATAGCCAATGATGTGATTATCAATTATGGCCTCGCACATGAAAAGCAACTCATTCGAATGAAGAATAGAGTGGCCATCCACTCCGATCTGGCCATTCAGGTCGGCACTCTGATGAGCAAGGCCCACGCAGGCGCGCAAATTCAGGTGGGCTTGCTTCCCGATGTGTATAACGAAGGTCGATCACTTGGGTCATGGAGCTTGTTTGCCTATGGCAGACCCTTGCTTTCCGCGATAGAATATGATGCCACCTTACAGGGAGGAAAGATCAATCGAGACAGTCCCTACACCATTCGGTCCAGAGATATCGAGCGATTGGTCGGGTCGATGGAATTCGGCATCATCGTCCAAAGTCCTTCCATGTACCTCGAGTTCTTCCGTATGATGATGAGCCCTGAATTCAATGGAGGAGAAGCGGCATCCTATGGAGGTTTGAAAGTAGGTTGGAAGATCTGAAATTAAAGTGGACGTCCTGGATCGGAGGGGCCTCATTCATGAACTTCCATCTCCTTTCTATCTGCCATTTTGAAATACAATCTGATCTCTGTGAATCGATCCACCTCGCTTCGTACCTCTACCATGCCCCCCATCTGCTCGATCATTCCTTTGATCAGATACATACCGATTCCTGTGCCTTCAGCAGATGAAGTGAATCGATTGTACTTACCCCATATCCGTTCTTGATTCTTTTCCAGGTCGATCCCAATCCCGTTGTCTTTGATCATGAGACATACGAACTCATCTCGGATCTCATGTTCTATCTCTATCTCCAATCTTCTCTCTTTCGATCGATACTTGATCGCATTATCCAATGCGTTCTGCAAGATGCTGGTAAGAAAGGTGGGATGTCCTTCGATGACTATACCATCCAATGGCTTTTTGACCACTATCTCGCCTTCTGCCTTTTCCAACTGTATCTCCAAGCTGGTGATGACATCTTCAAGGAGTATAGAGAGTTTGACTTCGTCCAGGTTCTCTTCTTTCTTCCTGCTCTTCAGACTTTCCGCTAAACTGTCGATGGTAGACAATAGCTTATCCACGG
>JABDLZ010000216.1 GCA_013001705.1 Flavobacteriales bacterium | reverse complement strand
CTATCTGATCGGGTCCTTATACTATGCGACCGGTCAGATGGGCGAGGCGAAGTATGCTTTGGAAGAGGCTATCGAGTTGGATCCGAATAATACAAGTGCTCTACTTCAATTGGCTGAAGTCTATTTCGTCTTGACGAATCATGATCGAACCATGCGCATGGTCAATGAAGCACTAAGAGTGGATGAGCAATTGCCAAAAGCGTACTTCTTGAAAGGGCTGGTCTATAGAGAACAGCGTAACTCCGAGCTTGCCAAGTCTTCATTTCAAACGGTCACAGAATTGGATCCGGACAATGTGGAGGCCTTCAATCTCTTGGGGATGCTCTATGCAGAAGAAGGGGATAGTCTAGCGATCCAATACTATGAGACCGCTCTCGGAATAGATCCGGATAACTTGGAAGTACTATATAATAGAGGATATTTCTACCAAGACAATCTCATGGCTGAAAAAGCGCTCGATGCCTACAACGAGATGCTGGAGATACACCCAGAATCATCAGCGGCCTATTACAATAAGGGCTATGTGCTCATGGGATTACTCTCACGGCCAGAAGAGGCTATCGATGCGTTCACAGAAGCGATACGATACAATCCCTCATACTATCAAGCATACAGCAATAGGGCTGTATGTCTCGAAGAACTAGGAAGACGCGAACAGGCAGAAGCCGATTTCAAGAAAGCCCTGGAGATCAAACCGAATTTCGATCCCGCTATCGAGGGGCTGAATCGCTTGTACTGAAATCCTCGAGCAGATCGATGAGGAAATAGTTCTCTTTCTCGACCTGCTCTTCCGATTTTCTTACGGGAATAGAGATCTGTATAGTCCTTCTATATTGATTCCATGGTTCGAGGGACTTCTGAAGGAAGATCACTCCCATCAGATTTGCTTGATTCCTTGTATAGTCGGGTAGGAGGTAGAGCGAGATGCTCCCATCAGCCAGGCCGTTATCTTCCAGATAGAGTTCTGCACCTGCTGAGGGGAAGATGTCACTCCTTTCCGAAGGATGGAAGACAAACCCTTCTGGCAGGATGAACTCGATCTCGAGATGGGTCTGCTCGTCAGGGTGCAATTGTATCGGCTCTATCATTATGAGGTCATCTGTTCGGAAGGGTCCTGATGCCAGTCGGGTGAGTTTGCTGAGTACAATATGAGAGTGTACTCCATTTTCAGAACGATGAATGATTCCGTTCTTCTTATCGAGCAAGTACATCGCATCCTGATCCCAGCATACATCCGTGATATATCCTACTGAAGTAGTATCCTTCATCCAATGCACAGGGAAGATCTCTCCGGAATAGGTATCGAATTCGAAAACATGGGGTGCATAGGCATCAACGACATAGTAGGCGTCATCATGTTCTCGTATCACTTGTGGGAATTGAAGTGTGGAGTCTACACCGGACTTGAACTTTGCAGCTCTGTCGGGATCTTTTGTTGAGAGAAGGCGCACTTTTTTGAGGTCCATGGAGAGCAGGTCATCCGATTCACCATCGTAGATTATCTGATACCCTTCACTATAGATAGAAGCCTGCGGTTCACCGATCACCGTCTTTTTACGTTTCTTATGAGCGAATGAGTCACCGGAGCCTATGCCGTACTCCTGAAGAAGTAGCCCGGTTCGTATATCCACTGTCCAAACACGCTGACTGGCAGGCAATGTCACACTGAGGATTTGATCATTGATGGTCAAGTCAGAGGGAGCTGATGGGAAATCCAGTCTGAAGCCCGATTCATCCTTGACTTTGAATTCTCGGGTCCTCATTCGGTTTATGTCTACAATGACCACTCGGGCATTGCCATGATCTGCAACGAAACACTGACTGGAATCTCTCAATACCGCGATACCCAATGGATGATCGAACTCCGCCTTATCGAAACTGCCTAAGGCATCTCCTTTGCCCCCAGAACCAACAGTCATGAATACTTCACCATCGTCTTTGATGACAACGATACGGTCATTACCCGTATCACTGATGAAAAACCTGTCATAGACATTGTCCCACGCTATACCATGTGGTCGGTCCAAAAGACCGTATTCTTCAAGCACCGGTTTCTCTGAGTATAGAGAGGAAGGGCTGAGTACCTTACCGGGTCGGCCATGCTCAGATGCAATGTCCTGTAGAGCAGCACGAATGTCCTCCATCGTGCTAGGAGAATATCTCTTGCTATTCAAGCGTGCTTCACCACTTGGGTCATACAGACTGAGGGTTCCAGTACGGTCTGATGCGGAGGTCTCGACAATTGCCAATGGAAATTCGAAAGCTTGTAAGCGGCTCCAATCCTTCAGTTCCTCGACTGTCCATCCCTTACTCTGATGCCTTCCGATGATATTGAGCCATGGAAACTCCTTGTTCATTGTCTTGAGTTCTTCAATGATAGGGTAGAGTGTGGAGGACTGCAAGTCCAGATCAAGGATGAGAAGGGCACTTCTGTCCAATAGTACTCGCTCGTCAAGGATTGTATCTGTGTGTATCCACTTCGTAGCGGGTGGTAGGATCTGGGAGTGTGCAGCCATTGCCCAAAAGATCAAGCAATAGGTGAGGATCTGGATTCTATTCATCTTAAGTATTCTGTATGAAAAAAAGGGAATCAAAAATGATTCCCTTCTTCTGATTACCACAATGTCATGAGGAGGTTCACTTGGCCTTTTCGACCACAGCTTTGAACGCCTCAGGGTGATTCATGGCCAGATCGGCCAATACTTTTCTGTTCAACTGGACATCAGACTTTTTGAGTCCGCCCATGAATTGGGAGTAGCTCATTCCATGTTGACGTGCTCCCGCGTTGATTCGCTGGATCCATAGGGCTCTGAAGTTGCGTTTCTTCTGCTTCCTTCCGCTGTACGCATAGGTCAGCCCTTTTTCCACCGCATTCTTTGCTACGGTGTATACATTCTTTCTTCTCCCAAAATAGCCCTTGGCCTGTTTGAGGATCTTTTTTCTACGAGCCCTTGAGGCTACTCTGTTTACCGCTCTTGGCATGATGTATCAAATTTTTGGTTCACAGCGGTCTAATTGACTCTTCTCGCAAAGCTGGCTGTACACCTGGTTCAAATGATTACCTGTTATTAAAAATTACTTGCAAAGCATCAGCTTCACATTCGGTGTATCCGCTGGATGGACATCGTCCCATTTGGTGAGGTTGCGCTTGCGTTTCTTGGACTTCTTAGTCAGGATGTGACTATGGAAGGCCTTCTTTCTTTTGAGTTTTCCGCTTCCCGTGACCTTGAATCGCTTCTTGGCACTGGCAACGGTCTTCATCTTTGGCATCGCCTTATTGTTTATGTTCTACTTCTTCTTCGGATTGATCAACATGATCATCCGTTTACCTTCGAGCTTGGGCATCTGTTCGACAACTCCGTGCTCTTCCAGTTCTGTTGCAAATCTCAATAGCAGGATCTCTCCTCGGTCTTTGTAAACGATAGATCGTCCTCTGAAGAAGACGTAGGCCTTGACCTTAGCTCCATCACTGAGGAATTTCTTGGCATGCTTCAGTTTGAAATCGAAATCATGGTCATCCGTATTCGGTCCGAATCGTATCTCTTTCAGAACGATCTTGGACTGCTTGGCCTTCAGTTCCTTTTCTTTCTTTTTCTGTTCGTAAAGGAACTTACGATAATCCATGATCTTGCATACCGGAGGGTCGGCCTTAGGGGAGATCTCCACCAGGTCGAGTTCCTTCTCTGTCGCAATCTCAAGTGCGCGCTGAATAGGGACTACCTGTGCTTCGACTCCTTCTCCGACCACTCTTACTTTGGGAGCGGTGATCTTATCGTTGATCTTATGAGGGTCTTCTCGTTTAACGTAGGATCCTCGTGATCTTCTTCTTCGTATTGCTATTGTATTGCCTTTTAATTGTTCTACTTCATCCTTGATCACTGGGTCGTGAACTCTTCGAGTTTCTTTTCGACCTCATTGTGTATCAGGGATTTAAAATCTTCAACGGACAAAGTTCCTTTGTCGCCTTCACCGTGTCTGCGTACACTTACCGTGCCATCTGCGGCTTCTTTTTCACCTACGATCAGCATGTAAGGCACTTTTCTCAGTTCAGCTTCACGGATCTTCTTGCCCACTTTTTCGTTCCGTTCGTCAACGGAGGCGCGAATATCGCAATTATTCAGTTCACGTGAAAGTGCTAAAGCATGGTCGTTGTATTTCTCCGAAATGGTGAGAATGGTGACCTGTTCCGGGTTCAGCCAGAGTGGGAACTCTCCAGCGCAATGTTCAGTGAGAACAGCCACGAATCGTTCCATGCTCCCGAATGGTGCTCTATGTATCATCACTGGGCGGTGCATCTCATTGTCACTACCTCGGTATTCGAGCTCGAATCTCTCAGGGAGGTTATAGTCTACCTGGATCGTACCTAACTGCCACTTCCGTCCGATGGCATCTTTGATCATGAAATCCAATTTGGGTCCATAGAAAGCGGCTTCGCCATACTCCACCACTGTGTCCAGTCCTTTTTCTTCTGCGGCCTCTATGATGGCCTGTTCTGCCATTTCCCAGTTCTCATCGCTGCCTATGTACTTGCTTCTATCCTCCTTGTCACGCAGTGAGATCTGCGCTGTATATTCTGTGAAATCCAGAGCTCCGAGCACCATCATTACCAGGTCGATGACCATCTTGAATTCATCTTTGACCTGATCCCGGGTGCAGAAGATGTGGGCATCGTCTTGCGTGAAGCCTCGTACACGGGTCAGACCGTGTAGTTCACCACTCTGCTCATATCTATATACCGTTCCGAATTCTGCCAATCTCACAGGTAGGTCCCTGTATGAATGAGGCTCGGACTTGAATATCTCACAATGGTGCGGACAGTTCATCGGCTTCAAGAAGAATTCCTCATCCTGTACGGGTGTCTTGATAGGCTGGAATGAATCCTCACCATATTTCTCATAGTGACCGGACGTGATATAGAGCTTCTTGTTCCCGATATGAGGTGAGATCACTTGTTGATAGCCCATCTTGTCCTGGGCTCTTTTCAAGAAGTCTGTCAAGCGCTCTCTGAGAGCAGTGCCTTTTGGGAGCCAGAGAGGAAGGCCTTGACCTACATTCTCTGAAAAGGTGAATAGTCCCAGTTCTTTCCCCAGTTTTCGGTGGTCTCGTTTTTTGGCTTCCTCCAGTCGATGGAGATATTCTGTGAGTTCACTTTTCTTTGGAAAGGTGGCGCCATATACCCGGGTGATCTGCTTATTCTTCTCATCTCCTCTCCAATAAGCACCAGCTATATTGAGGAGTTTGATAGCCTTGATTCGTCCGGTATCGGGGATGTGTGGTCCGCGGCAGAGGTCGGTGAATTCTCCTTGGGTATAAAATGTGATCTCTCCGTCCTCGAGGTCCTCGATCAGCTCGAGTTTGTATGGATTGTCCTGCTCTTGATAGAACTTTATAGCATCGCTCTTCGAGACTTCTTTTCGTTCATAGGAGTTCTTCTGTCGAGCGAGTTCGAGCATTTTATTCTCGATCTTGGATAGGTCGGCTTCAGTAAGGGTCTCATCCCTGAAATCGATATCGTAGTAGAAGCCGGTCTCGATAGGCGGGCCGATGGCAAACTTGGCCTTTGGATAAAAGGACTGAATAGCCTCGGCCATCAGGTGTGCCGAAGAATGCCAAAAGGTGCTTTTACCTTCGAGATCATTCCAGGTCAGGAGATGGAGTCTTGCATCTGCTGCCATCGCGCTGTCTGCATCCACCACTTCATCATCTACCTTGGCGGCCAGAACATTGCGCGCCAACCCTTCGCTGATAGACAGGGCGATGTCCATGGGGGTAGTTCCTGATTCTACCTGTCGGACGGATCCGTCTGGAAGTGTGATCTCTATCATAAGATGTGTTTTCAATTAGCGTTCGATGACGTCAAGGCTCAATGGTGAGTTTACTCTTCGTCACCGTTATCGAATACTTCGATCTTTTTGCTTTTGACGATCAAGTCAGTGAAATTCCCTGTGAAACGGGTAGCGCGCACCATATGATTATCTACCCAGTGATAGTTTCCTCCGCGCGGTTTGCCTACGAGGAGGCCATGATATTTGAAGCCGTGCCTGTCCAACCACTCTTCCGTGATCTCCCGGTGCTCCTCGGTTCGAGAAGTGAAGAATGTGATGATGTGTCCTTGATCATACCAGCGATTCAATGTCTCCAGCGCATCTTCATAGGGCTCACAAGTGACCATGCGTTCGGGTTCTTCATTGGGTATGTCATCGGTGATGGTGCCATCGATATCTATAAGGAAATTCTTGATCTCCTCAGGTAGCATGGGGCTTTCGTTCCGCCCTTTCTCATCGATGATCGGTCGCAGTGCGGGGTTCTTTTTCTCTTCGTTCATTTCTGATGTATATCCAATTGTGGAAAAGGGATCTCTATTCCGGCAGCATCCAGGGCTTCTTTCCCTTGCTCATAGATGTCGAAATAGACAGCCCAATAATGTTCTGGTCTGCAATAAGGTCTAACGGCCAGATTGACCGAGCTGTCTCCCAATTCTGAGACTCCTACAAAGGGTGCAGGCTCTCGGAGGACCAATTCATGGGCCTCCATTACGGCCATCAGGGCCTTACGGGCCTGTTTGATATCCTCTCCGTAACCGATTCCTATCGTCAGATCGACCCTTATCAATCCTTCCTTGGTGAAATTGATGATGTCCTCATTGGAAAGCGGACCGTTAGGGATAAGGATGGTCTTATTATCCGGTGAGAGAAGGATGGTCACAAAGACCTGGATCTCCTTGACCGTCCCGGTATGCCCTTGAGCAGTGATCAGATCACCCACTGTGAAAGGCTTGAAGATCAGCAGCATGACACCCCCAGCAAAGTTCTGTAGGGTACCGCTCAGAGCCATTCCTATAGCCAAGCCGGCCGCACCGAGCAGTGCGATGAATGAGGTCATTTCCACACCGAGCATCCCGAGCACTGAAATCAGGAGTAGTACTTTGAGAAGATTACTGACGATGCTGATCAGGAATGATCGCAATGAATCATCCAGCTTACTACGAGACATATACCTTCTCATCACCTTGGTCATCAACTTGATGATCCAAAGTCCGATGAGTAGGACAGCCAAGGCTTTGGCCAATGGCAATCCATAGGTAACGGCCACATCCATCAGGTCGAAGTCCAACCAATCCCAGTCGCTCTGAGAGGCTGGTTCACTGGCTTGATTATCAGACTGTGGGGTAGAATTCTGCAAGGGCATGGTCGACTGATTTCTTCGAAAACGGCTACAAAGAAAACAGTTAAGGATCAATCAGAACAGGATTATCAACTCTTTGAGCAATGGAGAGGATGTGTTCCCAGTCTTTTTGGTAATGATCTCTGACAGCTTGGAGGACTTCCTCCTTGACCAATGGACCATCAGTGAACCATGAATCAGGCATCAGCCCAGCGAGGAACAGGATCAGATATCGGGTTCCGTTGACTGCTGTTTTTCGAAAGAACTCGAGTACCTTGTTCTTTAATACCACCTTTTTACGAAGATCGATATAGCGCTGTGTGGCCATCAGTCCTTTCAATTGCTTCTCAGAATAGGAGGAGTGTTTTCGAGAAAAATCCACCTCATCGATATCTATCGTGCATTGCATGGATTCTGCTAGAAATGAGATGAACTTCTCTGGGTCTCTTCTCAGATCATCATAGAGCAATACGATCGGTTTTTTGTCGAAGAGATGGTCCAACATTCGGACCATTGCACCGTATTGTAGGTCTTGGTCATTGAATAGGCCTTGATCCGTTCCCGGAACGAGTAGTTCGTCAAATCGCCTGACGTGGCAGTTCTTCACAAACCTCCTGAATTGAGAGGCGATCCAGGAATCATGTCTTCTGAAAACGATGATAGGCGTAGTCTGAGGATAGTCCTTCGCCCAGTCTTTCGCCACCCGTTCCAGTTGTTGGTCGCATTCGTAGGAGATGAAGAATTTCTGAGCAGATGATGCGTTGATGATCTCTTTGGCCCGGGCATAGCGGGTGCGCTGGATGTATTCTATCCCTTTGAACTTGGGAAAGGCCCTATACTGTAAGAAGGTGGTCCCTGTTTTGCCTAGACCGATATGGAAAAAGATCGCTGGTGATCGCATCTACCGGCAAAGTAAACTCTTTAGGACAGGGTAGAGGGTCAGGATGTCCTCAGTTTCACCGCAGTTCCATAGGCGAGGATCTCAGCCGCACCTTGCATCACGGTTGCGGTAGAGAATCGGACATTTACAATGGCATCTGCTCCCATCTTCTCTGCATCGGAAATCATACGCTGAATTGCCTGTTCCCGGGAATGGGCTTGAAGTTTGGTGTATTCTTCGATCTCGCCACCTACAATATTCTTCAGACCGGCAAAGAAATCCCTACCGATGTTACGTGTACGTACGGTGCTTCCACGTGCAATTCCGAGCGTCTGCGCTATCTTATGTCCTGCAATGGTCTCAGTGTTGACTATGATCATCGTTCTTTAGATTTTCAATCAGGTCCGGTCTTCGATTGGTGGTCCGCTCCACAGCCTTTTCATGCCTCCATTCCTCTATTCTCGCTTCATGCCCTGAGAGTAGTACTTCTGGAACGACCCATCCTTCATAATTCTCAGGGCGGGTGTAGACCGGAGGGGCCAACAGCCCATCCTGAAAAGAATCGCTCAGAGCTGATGTCTCATCTCCCAAGACCCCTGGTATCAGGCGGATAACAGAATCGCACAGCACAGCTGCAGCTAGTTCTCCTCCTGATAGGACATAATCACCAATGGATATCTCCATCGTGATGAGATGATCGCGAATGCGCTGGTCGATGCCTTTATAGTGACCGCAAAGGATGATGAGATTTTGACGTGTGGATAGCGTATTGCACAACGATTGGTCCAATGTGATCCCGTCAGGCGTCATGAAGATGACTTCATCATAGTCCCGTTCCGATCGGAGCGATTGGATACATCGGTAGATCGGGTCGATGGTCATGACCATGCCTGCTCCTCCTCCATAGGGATAGTCATCCACTCTACGGTGTTTGTCCTGACTGAATGCTCTCAGGTCATGGATGTGGATCTCGGCCAAGCCTTTTTGATGAGCACGTTTGATAATGCTTTCTTGAAAAGGACCGTGTAAAAGGTCGGGGAAAATGGTGATGATGTCTATTCTCACGTATCAGAAATCAAAGGTTAACTTCAGCCCCTATAGACGATCGATGAATTTAGGCATCGAATTTGATATCCTTGCTAGCGAACAAACGAAATACCATGCGATTATTGACAATTTTCCTTTTGGCTTTCCTCTACGTCTCACCCTCGATCTCTGCTCAAGAGAAAGAGTACGAAGACCTTTGGGTGCTCTACATCGATGAGGACTATGAGAAACTCATCAAAAAGGCCGAGCGGTTGACGGATAACGATAATACCAAGAAAGAGCCTATGCCCTATCTATTCATATCGATGGGCAACTTCGAGATATCCAGAAACGAGGAGATGGCGGAGGATTATCCCAAAGCATTCCGTGACGCACTGAAATACGCTGCCAAATGGAGAAAGAAAGACAAGGAATCCCAATATGTCTATGACAACAAGGACTATATCTCAGAACTCCGCGAAGAGTGCATGGAGATTGCAGAGGGCTATCTCGAAGATGGGGATTTCTCAAAATCCAAACGCTATTACAAGTACATGACCCAGTTCGATCCCGATTGTCCGGGCAGTTGGTTGATGTATGCCTATACGCTCAAGAAATTGAATGATATGCTCGGCACCCAAGAGGCTTTGGAAAGCTTCGAGGCCACCTTCGGTGATATCGAGCGATTAGCCAATGAACAACAGCGTTTGATCAAGTATGGACTCATGACCTATGCAGAAGAATACTACCAAGAAGGAAAGCGTGGTGAGGCGCGTGAGATGCTGGATAGGGGAGCCGAATTCTTTGCTGATGACAACGAATATCAGATGGTCATGGAAGACCTCCGATGATTGCCCCGCACAATTGGAACTCTGACACGATTTTATCGTATACAGTTCCAGTGCGATAGACTACATTCTCTTGACACTGAAACACACATATCCGGCCTTATTGGTCATTGGATTCCTATTTTCCACTTCACTGTATGCCGGTGGGCTGGAAAAAGGTATGGAGGCTTTGGAAAAGAAGGACTACTACGGAGCTAAGAAACAATTCGGTAAAATTCTTTTCAAAGACCCTGTAGGAGCCCACTACGGGCTAGGCCTGGTTCACTTCGAGAAGCAGAATCCCTTTTATGATCTCGATCTGTCTTTGAGACACTGCAATAGTGCTGATAGCGCCTATCAATTCGCTATTCCAAGAGACATCGATCGCTTGAAGGAGGTCGGGATCGATGGCAACGCGATCAAGGATCTGAAACGTAGGATCGGATTGCGGGCTTACGAGGATCTCATGGAGGATCCAACAGATGAGCAGATCAGTACGTTCCTTTCAAATTATAAGTTCTCGTCCAAATATCCAGAAGTGGTAGAGATGAGGAATGAACGGGCCTTTGAGCGTGCTCGTGCAGCAGATACCTTTGAATCCTACAGACAATTCATCATAGATTTTCCTGGTTCAGAACATAGGGCTCAGGCAGACTCGCTCTATGCGCTGAGATTCTTTGAGGACAAGACGTCTTCTGGAAATGTGGAAGGATATAAACAGTTCGTCAAGGAATTCCCGGCCAATCCATTTACCGATCAGGCCTTCGATACGATTTTCAATTGGGTAGATAGAATAGGGACTTTCAAAGCGTACAAGGATTTTCTACTGGATTTTCCAGAGAATAAGCATACAGATGATGCTTGGAAGGCATTGAATGTGATCATACTGCAAGATTATTCGAAGAAGCGGGTGGTTGGGATGATCAAAGCCATGAACCGCAATCCGTACAAAGCGGAATTGGAGGAGATACTCGATCTATTCGACCGAAAGCGATTCGTGATGAAACAGGATAGTTCTAGAGTGCTGGTCGGGGTGGATGGTCAGGCGTATGGACGACCATATGATCAGATCGGGGACTTCCATGAAGGTCTGGCCAAAGTCACCAAGAATGGAAAGAGTGGCTATATCAACAAAAATGGGAAAGTCATCATTCCATTGGAGTATGATGATGCTTATATCTTCTCTGAAGGTCTTGCGGTCGTAGAAAAGAACGGGAAATTCGGAGCCATCGACCGATTCGGTGATGTAGCGATTCCTTTCAAATATGACGAGTTAGGGAACTCGAGTTATGGATATCTACCATTTGAGCGGAACGGAACGTCCGGATTCCTGAACTGGAGAGGGAAACTTCAATTCAATAGACCCTTTGAATTTGCCTCGGATTTCAATGATGGCAGTGCTGTAGTACGCGTAGATGGGCTCTATGGTGCTATCGATACCGCTGGAAAATATACCATACCTGCTCTATATGATTGGGTGGAGGATAGGCAAGGGGAGCTATCTCGGGTGAAGAAAGACGGGCTTCACGGTCTATATTCCCATGGATATAAGCTGACCATACCGATCATTTACGAGAGATTGGGAGCTCCGAGCGAAGGTATTCTCGCCTTCTCATCTGATGGTATGCTAGGGTATCTCTCCGAGAATGGTGATACATTGATTCCACCTCGATATTCCATTTCTTCTGAAAATCTCAGGCCTTATCGATTCATCAATGGTCATGCTCGCGTTCATCATGAAGGTAAATGGGGATTGATCGATGCAGAGGGTAATGAGGTTCTTGCTGTCACATATGATGACTTGGAATATGATGGATATTCCGTGCTCACATTCAGAGAGAAGAATAAATGGGGATTCGTACGGCTGAATGGAGAGAAACTGGAAGGCATGTTCGATCGTGTGACTCCTTTTGAACAAGGCATCTCTGTGATTCATGAGGATGGAAAGGCAGGATTGATGAATTCACTGGGGCAACAATTGATACCGATAGAGTATCAGGACCTGAAACCAATACAGGACACCGAACTTATCATATTCACCGAAGCAGATAGGCAAGGAATCATGGATCGCACCGGTGTGGTCGTCCTAGAAGCGGAATATGATCGTATAGAGCCTCTCAATATCCGCTTTGCTCGATTGATCAAAGATGGCAACGATGAGCTTTTCGACTTGATCGATAAAGGAGTCAAGTGGTCCTACAACATGCAGTAGGCAAGTATCCTCGACACTTACCGTAGAGCAATGAATTCCAATCGATACTCATCGATATGGGAAAAAGATGCAGCCCAGGTCTCTATAATTCGTTGGATAATTCCTTCAAGAGGCGAAAAGGTAATACGCTCTTCTTATGTCTTATTCGGCTTCGACCTCAGCATTGTAGGGTTGCTCAAAGAAGAAGTCTATGAGTGTATGTATATACATCACGCCATGGTCATGCGTGCCGATGAAGAATCCATCTATCATCCGTTGTACTTCAGGGATGGCAATGAATCCATCTCCATTGATATCGGCTTCTTGAAATGGTCTGGGAAGACCTTCTTGAGCTGAAAGAGATGATGAGATAAGAATAGCGAGGCTGATTATCAGTACTCTCATTAGAAGTTGGGTTTGTGAAGGTACTTGGAGTAGAACTTCACAATGTGGTCCACGGCCTCCTCAGTACTATCGGTTAAGCAGAAAAGATCCATGTCGATAGGACTGATGGTATGATACTTATCCCTCAAGATCTTTTTGATCCATTCGACCCCCAGTTCCCAGAAATCCACTCCTACGAGCACAATGGGGAACTTGGCGATCTTCTCGGTCTGTATCAAGGTCAATGCTTCGAAGAGTTCGTCCATGGTTCCAAATCCACCAGGCATCACTACAAAACCCTGTGAATACTTCATGAACATGACTTTTCTAACAAAGAAGTAATCGAAATCTATTATGCGCTCAGGGTCGATATAGGGGTTGGAGTGTTGCTCAAAAGGAAGAACTATGTTCAGTCCCACTGAGGTCCCACCTCCTTGTTTGGCCCCTCGATTACCGGCCTCCATGATACCAGGTCCTCCTCCGGTGATTATCCCGTACCCATTCTTTACCAGTTGCTCAGCTATATCTGAGGCTTGTTGGTAATATGGGTCATCAGACTTGGTACGCGCTGATCCGAATATCGTCACACATGGTTCTATCCGTCCCATACGCTCGAATCCTTCAACAAATTCGGACATGATCTTGAAGATCTGCCAACTATCCTTGGTCATGATCTCGTTGTCACTCCAACCTTGTCGCTTGAACGCTTTTTCGATTCTGTCCTCTGACATGTGTGTTTCTGTGTTTAGGGTAGATTTCTCTACCAAATGCGCTAAATTATAGATAAAGGCGTCACAATTCCAGTCGAAGATAGTCTGCCGTGTAGCTTTCAGCCTCTTTTGCGAGTTCTTCGGGCGTACCTTCAGCGGTGATCATTCCACCATTTCGACCTCCTTCAGGCCCCATATCGATAATGTGATCGGCCATCTTGATAATGTCCATATTATGTTCTATCACCAATATGGTATTGCCCAGGTCGCGTAGTTCGAGAAGCACCTTGAGCAGAAGTTTGATATCCTCGAAATGCAGTCCTGTTGTAGGTTCGTCCAGGATATAGAGCGTACTTCCGGTGCTCTTCTTTGACAGTTCCTTGCTGAGCTTGATGCGTTGCGCTTCACCACCAGATAGTGTGGTAGAAGACTGACCCAGATGTATGTAACCCAGGCCAACATTCTTCAGAGTGATGAGTTTCTGGAATATACGTGGATGGTCTTTGAAAAAGACGCAGGCCTCATTGACCGTCATATCCAGTACATCAGCGATACTCTTGCTTTTGAAGCGGACCTCCAGGGTCTCTCGATTGTATCGACTACCGTTGCAGGTCTCGCATTGAACGTGTACATCGGGAAGGAAATTCATCTCGATGGTGCGGCTCCCTGCTCCTTTACAGGTCTCGCATCTGCCGCCAGAGGTATTGAAAGAGAATCGACCGGGTTTATACCCTCGGATCTTTGCCTCGGGTGTCTGGGTGAACAGTTTGCGGATCTCACCGAATAGATCCGTGTAAGTAGCAGGGTTTGAGCGGGGAGTGCGACCGATGGGAGCTTGATCGATCTCTATCACCTTATCCAAGTGATCGAGTCCTTTTATCTTTTGATAGGGAAGGGGGTCTTTGTTTCCCTTGAAATAATAGTTATTGAGGATGGGATAGAGCGTCTGATTGATCAGAGAGGACTTCCCTGAGCCAGAGACCCCGGTGACACAGACAAAACATCCCAAAGGTAATGAGAGGTCGATATCCTGAAGGTTATGTCCAGAGGCTCCTATGAGAGTGAGCTTCTTTCCATTTCCTTTCATACGCTTGTCTGGAATCGGAATGGTCTCTTTGCCCGTCAAGTAGGCCGAGGTCATCGATTGTCCATTGAACTCGTCCCAATTGCCTTGCCCTACGATACGCCCACCTTTATTTCCTGCACCTGGCCCGATATCGATGAGATGATCGGCTTCGAGCATGATATCCTTGTCGTGTTCGACCACAATGACCGAATTGCCCGAGTCACGTAGTTTCTTGAGTGAGTCGATCAATCTATGGTTATCTCGTTGATGGAGACCGATGCTCGGTTCATCCAGGATATAGAGCACACCGGTCAGCTCACTACCTATCTGTGTGGCCAGTCTGATGCGCTGGGCTTCTCCACCCGAAAGTGTCTTGGCGCTGCGCTGTAAGGTGAGATAATCCAATCCCACATCTACGAGAAATCCGGTCCGAGCGATGATCTCCTTGAGAGGCTCCCGGGCGATCACTTTCTGCTTTTCTGATAGCTGGCTGTCCAATTGGTCGAACCACTGGAGCATGGGGCGTATGTCCATGCTCACCACATCGTGGATGTTCTTATCACCCAATTTGAAATAGAGTGCTTCTTTCTTCAGCCTTGCACCGTTGCAAGTAGGGCAGGGGACCTTGTTCATGAAACTATTGGCCCATCGATGCAAGGTCCGACTGCTGGTATCCTCTGCTTGGCGTTCGATGAAATTCACCACCCCTTCAAAACTGATGGAGTAGTCATGCACTCCTGCAGTACGTTCTACCTTGAGATTCTCATTGGTCCCGTACAGGATCTTGTCCAATACATCTTCACTCAGGTCGGAGATGGCGGTAGTGAGTTTGAATCCATACTGTTCGAGTATGGCCTTGACCTGACGGAATATCCAGCTGTCCTTGTATTTGCCCAAGGGTTCGATACCTCCCGCCTTTATCGATTTTCTCGCATCTGGGATAACTTTGACTTTATCCACCTTGGCCACTTCGCCTAGGCCATTGCACTTACTACATGCACCATAAGGAGAATTGAAGGAGAAGAGATTGGGTTCTGGATTGGAGTATGAGATCCCCGTAGTCGGGCACATGAGGAATTTGGAGAAGAAACGGGTCTCTTCGCTATCCATATCCAAGACCTGTAATATACCTTTCCCGTATTTCAGAGCGGTTTTGACCGACTGTTTGATACGGTTCTCATCGGTCTCCTCCATGATGAGTCGGTCAATGACTATCTCTATGTCGTGGATCTTGTACCTATCCAGTTTATATCGGTCAGTAAGGTCGTGGATCTCGCCATCGATCCTTGCTCTGAGAAATCCCCATTTCAATATCTGCTCGAACAGCTCACGGTAGTGTCCTTTCCTCCCTTTCACCAACGGAGAAAGCAAGGCGATCTTCTTTCCTTTGTACTCTTTGATGATCAATTCAGTGATCTGATCCTCTGTATAGCGGATCATCTTCTCACCTGTATTGTATGAATAGGCCGTAGAAGCTCGGGCATAGAGCAATCGCAGGAAATCGTAGATCTCCGTAATCGTACCCACTGTGGATCGCGGATGCCTACTGATGGTCTTCTGCTCGATAGAGATGACCGGACTCAATCCGGTGATCTGGTCGACTTCGGGACGCTCTAGATTACCGAGGAACTGACGCGCATAGGCTGAAAAAGTCTCGATATATCTACGCTGTCCTTCTGCATAGAGGGTGTCAAAGGCGAGACTGGACTTACCGCTCCCGCTGAGACCCGTGATGACCACCAGTTTGTCACGAGGAATGCGCACATCGATGTTCTGGAGGTTATTCTCCCGAGCACCGATGACCTCGATGTATTCCGGTTCGATCACCTCATGCTTGTGGGCCATCAATCTTCCGCATTTCTGAATCCATCTTCATTCTCGCTGGGAATCTTGATGAGATATTCCTTTCCTCTTGGATTACTGAGCACATTGTCCCTAAGCCAAGGATTGAGGATCTTGAGATTCTTATAGTTGATGCCGAATGATCGTGCAAAGGCTGCCATATCTGTAATGCTGGTATCCACTTTGACGGTCTCAGTGCGGTATGGACGATAAAGGTCATTGGGCCTGAAGTGGAATCCATACTTGGCAGGATGAGAGAGGATCTCTTTATAGGCAGACACCCTGAAGATGTAACGGGCTGTCTCTTCGTTGAGCAGAAGGTCGTAGTAATTGTCGACCTCTTGTCTGGACAGTTGTTTGTCCAGATTTCGTTGGCCGAAATTGTATGCAGCGGCAGCCATAGTCCATGAACCATACTTCTCTTTGCATTCTTTGAGATAAGCACAGGCTGCACGTGTGGCCAGTTCCACATTGTAACGTTCATCGACTCCTTCTCTGACCTCCAGGTCATACTCTTGAGCAGTGCCTTTCAAGAACTGCCAGAAACCAACCGCTTTGGCCGGTGAGACCACATTGCTCAAGCCACTCTCTGCTACCGAGAGATATTTGAAATCATCTGGTACCCCTTCTTCTGCCAGTATGGGTTCGATCACCGGAAACCATCGATTGGCACGTTTGAACATGAGCAAGGACTGTGATTGCCAGTAGGTATTGACCATCAGTTCTCTGTCCCATCGCTCCTTTACATCATGCACATGTAGGGGCATCTTTTCACCTGCAAAACTGAATGTGTCCGGTATGTCGACAGCAAATATCTTGTAGTGTTCATTGAAGTAATTGCGATACTGCTTATCTGCATCGACCTTGCCCTCTGAGACGGATGAATTGAAGATGAAAAAGAGACCTGTTCCACATACAAGGAGGAACACAATGGTCAACACATTGCGCAATGACATGCTTTGAAAAGGATTTTCAGTTCGTGTAAATATGTCTCTGTCTGCGGCAGAGCACATAGAAGGCCACGAAGATAGAAAGAGGATAGATCGAAAGGATCAGACCGGTATTCAAATTCCATGTATCCATGAAACGGAATATTATGTAGCAGATGATCAGATTGAGTACCGATATTCCAGAGAATGTCAAGGCCACTTGGCTATCGCTCAACCCCAAATAGCTCAGGTTGTGTGTCGTGTGGTCCTTACCCCCGATAAAGGGTGATTGTCCTCGAAGGATGCGATTGATCGAGACGATAGTGGTATCTACGATAGGCAATAGAAAGCCTATCAGGAGCGTGAAGGCCTGTTGCCACTGACTGTGGTCCCCATCCAACATAGTGGAGTTCCAGAAGTAGCGTATCCCCACTATGGCAAGTAGGATTCCCAAGAATTGGCTTCCGGTGTCTCCCATGTACATCTTGGAGGGATTCCAATTGAAGAATAAGAAGGCGAACAAAGTGGCGTTCAGCCCCAACATGACAATGAAATCAGCACTTGCAAATCTTCCATGGATGGCCATGTAGACCATAGCGATAAGGAAAATGAACATGGAAGTCACCGTGGTAATACCGTCCATATTGTCTAACATGTTGATGCTGTTCATAATGCCCACCACCCAGATCAAGGTGATGAGGTAATTGAGATACGTGGTCTCGAAAAGTTCGATGTAGGTACCCGTTGCAATCAGAATCCACCCGCAGATGAGTTGGACCACGAATTTCAAGAAGGGGCGGGTGTTATAGGCATCGTCAGCCAATCCCATGATGAATGCCAGTGATGCTGCAGCCAATGCCCCGAATGACATGAGTTCCTGCTGCATATCACCTTCATCGAAGAGTATGGACTGGACCAAGACGGAGATCAAGAAAATGAGGTAGAAGACAATTCCGCCCAAAGCGGGTTTGGAAGTGCTCGCCCATCGCACGACCGTATCC
>JABDLZ010000215.1 GCA_013001705.1 Flavobacteriales bacterium | reverse complement strand
ATATCTGCCACTTCGTAACGCAGCATATCCTTGGGATTGTCGGCCATGGCAAAGAGTTCTGGGGTGATCTCATTCACTTTCTTATCGGTACACTGGGCAGAAAGCAGTACGGCCACCAGCAAGGTATAGGGATCGGTGTGATCCAGCGGGACGGGAACCTGTGGATAGAGTTCCTCCAAGGTGTCGATGACGAATTGTACGCGCTCTGCTTTGGTCATATCCGCCTGCGAAAGTATCCATCTTCATTGATGACGTGGAGCGCGTGTTCACCTACCTCCCCTCTCAATCTCTCTATGGTACGACCTCGGATGGTCCCATCCAGGATGATGAGATCTGGATCGATCGTCTCCAAGATGGGTTCTAGTGTGATTCCACGGTGATAACTCACCACCAGATAATCGACCGGTACTTTTACCGAATCGGTCTCCTGATTCCATCTCGAATCAAATAGTACAAGGCTGCAATCCTGATAAATAAGGGTCTTCTCATTCACCCATTCTATTTCCGGATGTTCTCCATAGCGGAAGAACTGCGGTTCAGGAGCCCCATGCATATTCCAGCAATTTCTAAGATGGAACTGCTGTTTACTCTTGTCCGTTTGCCAAGTGGAATCGCTGTAGATGAGATTCTCTGAAGAGTGAAGGAAGTTGATCACGGATTCTCCGCGTACATCATAGACCACTAGGTGCGGGTGTCGTTTGAAGGACATCGATTCATAGATCTGCCAGCCCAGAATCCCCGTCATACCGATCAGTGCGAAGAAGAACCACTGCTTTTTTCGATAGTTCAAGGCGATGATCATCGCCATCACCACGGCATAGATTACCCAACACATCACGATATCGATATCTATGCCCTTGATGAGCGAATACGGTATGCCTTCGATCCAGCTCACGCCTTGATTGAGAACCCAGATAGTCCCAGAAAGGAGCTTGCCCAACCAAATCCCCACCACTGGAATCCAGCCCAAGACCAGATAGATGATGCCCAGATAAAGAATCAAGAATGCAGCAGGAATGACCAATAGATTGCTCAACAGGAAATAACTGGGGAACTGATGGAAATACATCAGGCCTAAGGGAAAAGTGGCCAATTGTGCTGCAATGGACACACAACTGATCTCCCATATCTTATCCGGCAGCCATTGAGGAAAGTAGAGCAATCCATAGATCTTGGGGTGGAGGTAGATGATTCCCACTACCGCCAGATAACTCAGTTGGAAGCCCACCTCCATGATATAGAATGGATTGACCACCAGCAGAACGAAAGCGGAACTCGCAACGGTATTATAGATATCGCTCTTCCGATTCAAACCTGTACCGAGCGTAACGGCAGAGAACATAGTAGCTGCACGCACGACACTGGGCGATAGTCCGGTGATGAAGGCATAGGTCCACAGACAGAGAATGAGAATCATCGATTTTATGAGCACGCCTCTTTTCCATCGGTCCATCCACTTGAATAAGAAGCGAAGGATGAAGAAGATGATACCAACATGGAGACCGGAGACCGCGAGCACATGCATCGCGCCTGCACTGGCGTAGGATTGTATCAATTCTGGGTCGAGGTCGTCCTTCTTACCTAGCAGAAGGGCTGAGGCAATGGCCATCTCAGACCGATCCATCTCTATGTGACGAAGTCTCTCGATGAAGAAGGAACGTATCCGCTCCGATGACCTTCTCAGGCTCCAGTTCTTTCCACTCATTATCCAATCTTCGGACCGGAGGTACTGCTGGTGGTAGATATCCTTGAATGAGAGAAAACGCTTGTAATTGAATTGCCCGGGATTGGCTGGGCCCTCTACTTCTCGAAAGGCAGTTACAAAACTGATCTCATCTCCTATCTCCAAGGATTGGGACTGCTCGCTTTTCTCCAGATACACGAGGAGATCTCCTTCTACGGGGACCCAAGTGTTATTTACCAGAGCATGTTCGATGTGGAGTACGGCCTTGGTACTCTTCTTCTTTTCCTGTGGTGAGTCGATGACCCGGCCCGAGAGTAGTTCCGAATCCTCATACATGCTGAAATGATCGGGTCGATCTATGCTGGTATTCAAATCGACCAGCATCATTCCCAAGCCTAGCAGCACGGACGAGATGAATAAGAGCATCCATCGCTAGGAAGACCCTACGAGCAATATGGCGCGTCAATTGCGTAAGTATCACCCCTGTCAAGCCGAGTATCAGAAAGGATAGATAAACGACCGGCAGTGCTCCTATGAAGACGCCCACAATGATCCCGATGATCAGTGGGAGCAAGAATCTCACGAAAGGGACCGATTTCCAACTGAAAAAATTCACCTCAGAGAATTTGAGGGAAAATTAATGGATCGAATTCAATGTGCTACTAAGGGTAGCGGATCCACTATAACTTCTTGATAGAGGAACTTCTTTTGAAGAGAGCCAAAAGGGCGGTAGGTATAGAACACTTCTCCCCCCTTTACCTGTACGGCTTCTGGATAGTCATAGGTAAATGTGAACACCCGTGAGGTCT
Organism: Flavobacteriales bacterium; assembly: GCA_013001705.1. Lineage (NCBI taxonomy): Bacteria > Pseudomonadati > Bacteroidota > Flavobacteriia > Flavobacteriales > Flavobacteriales bacterium. Next base: position 5,864 of record JABDLZ010000215.1, on the reverse strand, counting down.
TACCCGTTTCCATATCGATCCTATCCAAATTCGCTCTTCCACCAGGGTGTTGCATGAGCGCATAGAATTCTCCCCCGACCAGGTCGTGGACCACCCGCTGAAAGGGGTTGTTCATCACTTTATGGTATGCATGATAGTGGATGGGTACGGAGTCCACCGGAGCACCGTCAAGGTCCACCCTGCGGATCAGCTCGGCCGGATGATCGAAAACGACCACCGTTTGCTCTTCTTGGAATGCAGGTGCATAGGGGGTTCGATAGTAAGGCACCCCTTCGAAACTGGCCATGCAAGTGAGCAACTCCTTCTCTACCCCAGTCTCCAATTCCATACGGAACATATTCAACTTGTCTCGGGTGCTGAGATACTTGTATTCTGCCCGACACATGGTGAGCATATCCTCATCTGCGATGCGAAGGAGGTGCGTGTAGGTCTCGACTTTTCCATCGTAGACATAGTACTCGAAGAACGGTAGATGCTCCGATCGGGTATGGAAGACGAATCGATCATCTACCTGAGCGATCACAGGCACGATCTGTTGCTCATACTGGTCTTTGTCAATACGGATCGCCCGCAGACCGTATTCATCAAAGACTGCTTGATACATGCGCTCTCTTCCTCTGATATACACTTCATCAGCGTAATCTCGTTCTAAGCCTATGGCCTTCAATCGCAAGGGTAAGCTGACTGAATCCACTGCCTGAAGATCCTGATTCAGCAGATAGAGTTTAGCGGATTTTTCCAATCGCTTCTCATACGTGAGTATGAGGATGGAATCACCCAAGAACTCATAATCGGCTATGCTATGTCTCGGACTTCCATAGATGACTTCTGGAGCATATTCCGAAAGGATCTCCACTGTACCCAGCGGATGGACGATGGGATTCATGCGAATGCGGATGGGCTCTCCTGCAAGGAGTTCTGCCAACCGGAAGCGTACTAGCTCAGCCTCATAATTCAGATGTCTGACCTCCACTCGTATCTGAGAAGCTCCTTGCCGTGATACTTGAACAGTGAACCTTCCTCTATCATCAGTAACGGCAGTACCATCGCCCTCGACTACCCGTATATGGGAGCCCTCAATAGGTGAATCGGTATCTGCTGAGAGCACTACCCCGCGAACGATGACCGAATCTTGGGCACTGAGAAGGAAGGTGGCCAGAAGCAAGAGTATGACAGCAATTAGACGCATCTGTCATAAAGATGCACGGCCCATGGGAATTCCACAAATCACTTATTGACCACCGATCACTTTCTTGATCTCATTGAGCTTCATCAAAGCTTCTACCGGAGTGAGGGTATTGATATCGATATCCCGGATGTCTTCTCGTATCTGTTCGAGAATAGGATCATCCAGCTGGAAGAAACTCAATTGCATGTCCTGCTGAGCTGCAGTGAGTTCTTGCGTGTTCTTCTCCTTGGTGTGGCTTTTTTCAAGAAAAGAAAGCACCTGGTTTGCCCGTTGAAGAACGAGGGCTGGCATCCCGGCCATCCGGGCCACATGGATTCCAAAACTATGCGCACTTCCGCCCGGGATGAGCTTGCGTAAGAAGAGGACCTTATTATCCACCTCTTTTACAGAGACGTTGTAGTTCTTTATCCGAGAGAACTCCTCGCTCATTTGATTGAGCTCGTGATAGTGCGTAGCAAAGAGAGTCTTGGCCTTGGCCAAGGGATGCTCATGAATGAATTCGGAGATCGCCCAAGCAATACTGATCCCATCATAGGTACTTGTCCCCCTTCCTATCTCATCCAACAACACCAAACTGCGCGATGAGAGATTATTGAGGATACTGGCCGTCTCATTCATCTCTACCATGAATGTGGATTCACCTGAAGAGATGTTGTCAGAAGCACCCACACGGGTGAATATCTTGTCCACCAGGCCGATAGTAGCTGCTTCGGCCGGGACGAATGAACCCATCTGAGCGAGAAGCACGATCAAGGCCGTTTGCCGCAAGAGCGCAGATTTACCCGACATATTGGGTCCGGTGATGATGATGATCTGCTGCTCTTCCGTATCGAGATAGACATCGTTCTCCACATAGGCTTCACCAAGTGGAAGATTCATCTCGATCACCGGGTGTCGTCCTCCTTGGATATCCAAGGAAGTAGACTCGTCCACTACAGGTCGTATGTAGCTGTTCTTCAGTGCCAGTTTGGCAAAACAGAGCAGGCAATCGAGCTGAGCGATAACAAATGCATTGTGCTGGATAGGTTTGATCTGGTCGCTCACCGAGCGTACAAGTTCGGTGTAGAGTTCCTGCTCGAGCGCTCCGATGCGCGACTCGGCATTCAGGATCTTCTCTTCATACTCCTTCAATTCAGGAGTGATGTATCTCTCAGCCTGGGTCAATGTCTGCTTGCGGATCCACTCCTCGGGTACCTTATCCTTATGGGTATTCCGCACTTCGAGATAATACCCGAAAACGTTGTTGTATCCGATCTTGAGTGAAGGGATTCCGGTCTTCTCAGATTCGTTCTCCTGTAAGGCTATCAATTGGTCCTTCCCTGAATAGGCGATCTGTCTATACTCATCCAGCTCAGCATTGACACCATCCTTGATCACTTTGCCTTTTCCGAATACCACCGGTGCATCTTCATCCAATTGGTCTTGGATGCGCTTGAGAAGTGTATGACAAGGATTGATCTGATCGGCCAGTATCTGAAGTCTTTCTTGGCCACTATCAGATAAGAACTGCTGGACCTCCGGCATGATCTCGAGCGCCCTGCGGAACTGGTTCAATTCTCTTGGATTGATCTTCTGTACCACCGCCTTGGATATCATCCGTTCAAGATCACCGATGGGCTTGATGATACCGCTGAGATGCTCTGCGATCGATGCATCCTGAGATAGGAATTGCACGACATCCTGACGTTCTGAGATCCGCTTGATATCCAGAAGTGGAAGAAGCATCCATCGTTTCAGAAGGCGCCCTCCCATAGGCGTCACGGTATGATCCATGACATCCAGCAATGAGCGACCTCCTGCATGGTTGGAGTCGAAAAGTTCTAGGTTCCGTACAGTGAATCGGTCCAGCCAGACGTATTCTTCAGATGCGATACGTGAAATGGAGGTGATATGCTCCAAGCGGTCATTCTGTGTCTCCCCCAGATAATGCATCAAAGCCCCAGCAGCAGTAACTCCTGTATGCATCTCCTCTACACCGAAACCCTTGAGTGAGGTGGTCCCAAAATGTCTTAAAATGCGCTCGCGAGAGGTCTCTTCATCGAATACCCAATCATCCAGAGCATAGGTGTGGTATTCTTCGGATAATTCATCCTGAAGGGTTCTTTCTGACTTCGAAATGAGCACCTCGCTCGGACCGAAACCTTGAAGGATCTTATGCGCATAGGAATGATCTCCTTCTGCGATCAAGAATTCACCCGTTGTGATATCCAGAAGAGCGATTCCATAATTGCCTTGATCTGGGAATATGCCTGCTAGGAAGTTGTTCTTCCGCCTATCGAGGACCTCATCGTTGAAGGCTACCCCAGGAGTGACCAATTCGGTGACTCCGCGTTTCACGATCTTCTTCGTGGCAGATGGGAGTTCCAATTGATCACAGATGGCTACACGAAGACCGGCCCTGACCAGTTTGGGCAAGTACGTATCAAGGGAGTGATGGGGGAATCCGGCCAGATCGACAAAGGCGGCTGCACCATTCTTCCTTTTGGTCAGGACTATACCCAGGATCTCTGCCGCACGCACCGCATCCTCACCGAAGGTCTCATAGAAATCACCCACACGAAATAGCAATAGGGCATCCGGATGTTTGGCCTTGATGCTATTATACTGCTTCATCAAAGGGGTCTCTTTGACCGCTTTGCCCTTCTTGGTCTGCTTCTTAGAATCTAACTCCATCTACTTGACCACGAAACTAAGCGTGGTCTTCAGATATGCCTATTTTTCCACTTTCCATTTGTCAACAGCCTCTCCATGCCCAGAAGAGTCAAAGTGATTCTAGATAATGTAAGGAGCCATCACAATGTAGGATCGGTGTTCCGTACAGCCGATGCTTTTGGTATGGATGAGATCATCCTGGTAGGAATCACTCCACGGCCCCCTCACAGGGATATCCATAAGACGGCCCTCGGTGCGACAGAAAGTGTGGCTTGGCGACATTTCGAATCATCTTCTGAAATTCTCGAAGAGCTTCGGGATGCTGGATTCAAAATCGTTTCGATCGAGCAGCATGGTAGTGCTATCGAGCTCCCAGAAGCAGGATCGATAGGGTCTGACACTCTGGCTATCGTACTTGGAAATGAGGTGCAAGGAGTCTCGAATGACTGGCTCGAGAATTCAGATGAAATTTGGGAGATCGAGCAGAAGGGCATCAAGAAGTCGCTGAATGTGAGCGTCTGCGCTGGGATTGTCATGCATCATCTATCGCATTCTTGACTGACTCTCACTTGGTCTATATCTCAGTTTATCCTTAACTTAGGGGTTTGTAGTGCCATTGAAAACCCACTACTTCACCATGAAACGCGGACTGAACCTCATTATCACTTGTTTGATACTCTTGTTCATTGGACAAGAGCTCAATGCTCAATTCTATAGGAATCAAGGGTATTGGAAAAAGGACCGTTGGTATATTCTAGGTGGGGTAGGTGCTTCCAACTTCCTTGGAGAACTCGGTGGCCGAGATCAAATCGGTTCAGACTTCATCTGGGACTTGGAGACCAAAGAATTCAAACCTGCATTGTCTATCGGTATCCGATACGTGACCAGCAGCAAGACTTCGATCCGTGGTCATTTCAGCTATGCCAAGATCGGAGGCGATGACGCACTTACGAGAGAACCATTCCGCTTCAATCGCAATCTGCACTTCGAATCCAAGTTGTATGAGGTGAGTGCCATATTCGAGTACCAGATCTTCAATATCAGACCGGGACACCGATATAATTTGGCAGGTGTAAAAGGCCAGAAACCCAGGAAGGCCAATATCTATGGATTTATAGGCGTTGCGGGGATACATTTCAATCCCAAAGGGAAATTGGGAGACACTTGGTATGAATTGCAACCGCTGGGAACAGAAGGGCAGAATATCGAAGAAGAACCCTATTCACTTTATTCCATAGCCATTCCACTAGGAATAGGTTATAGATGGAGGGTGGTGAACAACGATTGGATGGTGGGTATCGAGATTGGACACCGGATCACGTTCACCGATTATATGGATGATGTGAGTACCGTCTATTATGACGAGACCGAGTTGATGAATCAACGGGGGCTAAGTCCTCAAGACAACCTGCTGGCGGCCTATTTTGCCGACCCTAGTCTGGGATATTATATCGATGAGAACGGTGAACAAGTGAATCTGAATTCCACCTTCACAGGAGCTCAGCGTGGTGACCCCGATGACAATGATGCCTATCTATTCGTACAGGCGACTGTGTCCTATCAGCTGGGTAAAAGACCCTATCGTAGAAAACGCTTCGGTCCGAAGAAAGGAAAACGTATCGTATTCTGATACAGCGTATTGCTAAGAAGAGATTTTACAAAAAAGGCCGTTCGAATGAACGGCCTTTTCTCATTTGAAGCGAATCGTATTCTCTCTTATCTGAAGTTCTTTCCCGGATAATAGGCCAACTGACCCAGCTGTTCTTCGATGCGTAGAAGTTGGTTGTACTTAGCGACACGGTCCGATCGACTCAATGAACCGGTCTTGATCTGACCTGTATTCAAGGCCACTGCCAGATCAGCGATGATGGTGTCTTCTGTCTCTCCAGATCGGTGGCTCATCACCGAGGTGTAGCCGTATATACGACCCAGATTCACGGCATCGATGGTCTCTGTCAAGGTCCCTATCTGATTGACCTTGATCAAAATGGAATTGGCAGCTCCTTGTTCGATCCCCTTGGCC
>JABDLZ010000214.1 GCA_013001705.1 Flavobacteriales bacterium | reverse complement strand
TGAACCGGCCTTGCGCTATCCCATGCAGCCCTATGTACACTTGAGTGATGAAGAGGTGGAGGCCATCTATGCGTATCTGCGAACGCTACCGGCTGTATCGAATAGGACAGACAGGGAATTTTGAATTGCTTCTTCCAAGGAGGATCGACCATCTTAGAAGTATGGTAATCATCCATTCAAGCTATCTGGATTATTCATTCAAAGAAAGTTTTAGGAACTCATGATCAAATCCGGATTGAAGAGATTCGAAGTCCAGCATTCATCAGGATAGTACTCCACCACCGATACTGTCGATGGACCATTCATCAGAACTGAAATAGTGCAGATAGAAATGGTAAGGCACTTGAGGGTGCATGGGCCTATTTTCATAGGACCAAGTCCATACATCTATGAAACATACCGCATCGATCATCATTATATCATTGACCGCAGTCATCACAGGCATCTATTCTCTATTAGGCGATAGAGATAGCGAGAGAACGGTCCGTCCATTGGAACCTGCCATTGAATCACCTCGCACATCCGGTGCTGGAATTGCCATGGACGCCTGGGTGTTCGAACGCGCTTACCCTCATGGAAATATTCCCAGCAGCGCCTATTTAAAGGCATTCGATGAGGTAGCTGAGAAAAGGTCAGCGCAACGCAGCGTGGATGGAGAATGGGAGAGCATGGGGCCTGAGAATGTAGGTGGACGCACACTCTGCTTGGCCTTTCATCCTACGGATACCAATACCATCTATGCGGGATCCGCCAGTGGAGGGCTCTGGAAGAGTACGACCCGCGGTATCGGTCGTTTTGCATGGATTCCGGTGCCTACTGGTCACCCGGTTTCTGCCGTGGCCTCCATTGCGATCGACCCGGAAGATCCGGATGTGATGTATATAGGTACGGGCGAGACCTATGGAGGTGGAGTATCCCAACCGGGTATAGTCAACCGCTATACACGTGGCACCTATGGTATTGGGATATTGAAGACGACCGATGGTGGTCTGAGCTGGTCGCAGAGTCTGGCCTTTGAAGTAGATGAGATAAAAGGTGTGCAGGATGTGGTCCTATCTCCCATTGATTCGGATATTGTATTTGCAGCTACCAGCGATGGTGTCTATCGAAGTACAGATGCCGGAGTGTCTTGGACCTTGGTCTTGGATGTCCCCGACTGTTTCGACATTGAAGCACACCCCACCGATATAGATATCGTCTACGTGAGTCAGGGAAACCTCAACAATGATCTGATTCCCAGTCAATGCGGCATTTACAAATCCACCGATGGAGGGGCAAGCTTCGAGGAACTGATGGATACAGGTCTGGCCTCGGCTTGGTCTGGCAATGCCAAATTGACTCTGGATCCACAGGACCCGGAGACCATCTATGCCGATATCCAGGTAGGATGGTTCAATACGGATAATACGACTCCAGTAGGTCTGTATCGCTCTACCGATGCAGGTGAGAACTGGCAGAACATCAACAATCAGAACATAGCTCAATGGCAGGGATGGTACTCGCATGATATGGCCATACACCCGACCAACTCGGATGAAATGATGTATGTAGGGATAGACGCTTGGCGCTCGGTCGATGGAGGGACCTCTTTCCTCAAAGAATCCCAATGGACACAATGGGAGTTCGGGGTGCTCGATGTAGAAGTGCCCGAGGGTGGTCCCAACTATGTGCATGCCGATATCCATGCGGTCTATTACCACCCTCTGGCCCCGGATGAGGTCTATTTAGCCACTGATGGAGGAGTATTCGGCTCTTACAATGGAGGCATCAGCTATACTACCTTGAATGGAGGATTACAGACCACCCAGTTCTATGCAGATATGGGCAGCTCTGCCACCGATCCGGGCAAGGCCATCTGTGGTGCACAGGATAATGCTACCTATATCTACGAAGGCACTCCATCGTGGAGGCGAGTCATCGGTGGAGATGGGATGTGTGCAGCCATCGACCAATCAGATGATCAGGTGATATTCGGTTCGTATCAGAATCTGAACATCCTCCGCTCTACCAACGGTGGATTGAATTTTTACAGTGCGGGTCCTACACTTCTGGCTGGTGAGGCAGTGGCCTTCAACGGACCTTTCGTGATGGCACCTTCAGATAGCGATGTACTCTACGCGGGTGCTCAGTATCTCTATCGCTCGGAATCCTCCGGTGATTTCTGGGAAGAGACGGCCAGTGAACCTGTGGATGGAGATAATGTCATCATCGCCATCGAGGTCTCGGCCTCGGACCCAGAAGTACTATTAGTGGCAACGTCACCAGTAAATCCATTTAACGGAGATGCTGGTGCCAAGGTCCTCCTGAGTACAGATGGTGGAGAATCTTTCGATCAGATGCAGGGACTTCCTGATCGTATATGCAAGGATATGGCCTTCGACCCCGAGGATTCAGACATTGCCTATGCCGTCTTCTCCGGATTCGGAACCGGGCACGTTTACAAGACTACCGATGGGGGGGACACTTGGTTCATGAGCGACCTCGGGCTTCCTGACCTGCCTACCAATACCATCGTGGTCGATCCCAATATGCCGGATCATGTCTATGTGGGTAATGATCTCTCTGTCTATTTCTCCAGCGATGCAGGAGGTACATGGGATATCTGGGATGCTGGACTTCCAGAAGCCACGATCATGATGCACCTGGACATCTCCCCATCCAATAACCGTATCCGCATCGCAACACATGGCCGTGGACTCTACGAGCGTGATCTACAGGAATCTGCTATTGGAGTGGATGAGCTGGTATCGGAGGGCAAACATTTGGTACTGTATCCCAATCCAGTGCAGGATCGGGCCTGGTTAGAGATCGATTGCATTCAGTCATCCGATAATTCTTCGATCCTTTTACTCGATGATAAAGGTGCACGGGTGATGGAGTGCTATACAGGACCTCTACAAGTGGGTCATAATCAGATCGAATTGCAGGGGATAGAAGGAGTATCAGCTGGAACATATTATATTCAAGTCATCCATAGGGGTGCGATAGCCACTTCCACCTTGATCAAGATGGACTGACCGCGAGTCTTTGTCCTAGCGCCCTTTCTCCATTTCTCTGCGCTTAGAACTGTAACTTTACAGGCCTAAGTACAAGGTCTATTCCATGGAACAAGTTGCTCCGTACAAACCCAAGAATAAAGTCCGAATCGTAACGGCCGCCAGTCTATTCGATGGGCACGATGCGGCCATTAACATCATGCGTAGGATCATCCAATCCACGGGTGCTGAGGTCATCCATCTGGGTCATGATCGCAGTGTGCAAGAGGTGGTCGAATGTGCTATCCAGGAAGATGCCAATGCCATCGCCATGACCAGTTATCAGGGTGGGCACATGGAGTACTTCAAATACATGTACGACCTCCTCAAGGAGAAAGGCCGGAGCGACATCAAGATATTCGGTGGAGGAGGGGGGACCATTCTCCCCGAGGAGATCGAAGAACTGCACGAGTACGGTATAGCCCGCATATATCACCCAGATGATGGGCGGGCAATGGGTCTGCAGGGTATGATCAATGACCTGATGCAGAAATCAGATTATCCGATCGGGAGCAGCATGAATGGAGAGATCTCCCATATTCTGGAGCAGAAGGATCAGGCAAGCATTGCTAGATTGATCTCAGCGGCAGAGAATTTCCCAGAGGAGAACAAGGTGATCCTCAAGCGGGTCTCCGACAAGGCTGCTGCGCTGGATACTCCTATTCTGGGCATCACAGGTACGGGAGGGGCTGGAAAAAGTTCATTGGTAGATGAGTTGGTGCGTAGGTTCCTTCTGGATTTCGAAGACAAGACCATAGCCATCGTCTCTGTGGATCCCTCCAAACGTAAGACCGGAGGAGCTTTACTAGGAGACCGTATCCGGATGAATTCCATCTTCAACGACCGCGTGTATATGCGTTCCTTGGCCACACGACAGAGCAATCTGGCTATGAGCAAGTATGTCAAAGAAGCGGTCGACATCCTCAAAGTAGCCGGCTATGACCTGATCATCTTGGAGACATCAGGGATCGGTCAGAGTGATACCGAGATCATCGATCACAGTGATGTGAGTCTCTATGTCATGACACCAGAATATGGTGCAGCCAGCCAATTGGAGAAGATCGACATGCTCGATTTTGCAGATATCATCGCCCTCAACAAGTTCGACAAGCGAGGCGCTTTGGATGCACTGCGTGACGTGAAAAAGCAGTACAAACGCAATCACCAACTCTGGGACGTGGATGACAAGGATATTCCGGTATTCGGCTCCATCGCATCACAGTTCAATGACCCGGGTACCAACGCCTTGTACAAGGCTATCATGGACACACTGGTGGAGAAGGCTTCTGCAGGAGAACTGCAGAGCAATTTCAAATCTGTGGATGAGATCTCCGAGAAGATATTCGTCATCCCACCTAAGCGCGTCCGATACCTCAGTGAGATTGCGGATAGTATCAGGAACTACAATGAGAAGGTCGACCAGCAGGCCCAAGTCGCACAGCAACTCTATGCACTGAAAGAGGCAAAGGATCTGCTTGGAGGTAGCGATTTCGAGAGCAGTCGGGAAGACCTACAGAACAAATACGAACAGCTACTCAAAGAATTCGACCCGAAGAACCTCGATGTGCTCGAAGCCTGGCAGGAAAAGGTCAAGAAGTACCAGGATGAGGTCTATGCATTCCAGGTGCGTGACAAGGTGATAGAGATCCAGACGCATACAGAATCCTTATCCCATACACAGATTCCCAAGGTGAGTCTACCCAAATACAAGGGATGGGGTGATATCCTGAAATGGAATCTACAGGAGAACGTTCCTGGGGAGTTCCCCTATACCGCTGGAGTGTTCCCTTTCAAGCGAGAAGGCGAGGATCCCACACGGATGTTTGCTGGAGAAGGCGGACCCGAGCGGACCAATAAGCGCTTCCACTATGTCAGCTTGGGGCTCCCTGCTAAGCGATTGAGTACCGCCTTCGACTCGGTCACGCTTTATGGACGGGATCCGGGTACCCGACCTGATATCTATGGGAAGATCGGGAATGCCGGGGTGAGTATCTGTTGCTTGGATGATGCGAAGAAGCTCTACTCCGGATTCGACCTATGCGACCCCAAGACCTCGGTCTCCATGACCATCAATGGCCCAGCACCCATGCTGCTCGGCTTCTTCATGAATGCGGCCATCGATCAGCAATGCGAGAAATACATCAAAGAGCAGGGACTGGAAAAGGAGATCGAAGCCAAGATCGAATCCATCTATAAAGAGAAAGGAGCGGAGCGGCCACGTTACAATGCCGATTCCTTGCCCGAAGGCAATGATGGACTCGGATTGATGCTGCTGGGAGTCACAGGAGACCAAGTGCTTCCTGCCGATGTCTATGCAGAATGTAAGACCCGTGCATTGACCTCTGTCCGTGGCACGGTACAGGCCGATATACTCAAGGAGGATCAAGCACAGAATACCTGCATATTCAGCACGGAATTCGCTCTACGTCTAATGGGCGATGTGCAGGCCTATTTCATCGATCAAGGAGTGCGCAATTTCTACTCGGTCTCCATCAGTGGCTATCATATCGCAGAGGCTGGAGCCAATCCGATATCGCAGTTGGCATTCACTTTGGCCAATGGATTCACCTATGTGGAGTACTATCTCAGCCGGGGGATGGACATTGACAAGTTCGCACCCAATCTGAGTTTCTTCTTCTCCAATGGAATCGACCCGGAGTATGCGGTCATCGGACGTGTCGCCCGCAGGATTTGGGCCAAAGCCATGAAGGAGAAATACGGAGCCGGGGCCAGAAGTCAGAAGCTGAAGTATCACATTCAGACCAGCGGACGCAGCTTGCATGCGCAAGAGATCGCCTTCAATGATATCCGTACCACTCTTCAAGCGTTGTATGCTATCTACGATAATTGCAATTCACTGCACACCAATGCCTATGATGAGGCGATAACTACTCCTACGGAGGAGAGCGTCCGCAGGGCCATGGCCATCCAATTGATCATCAATCACGAGCTCGGTCTGGCCAAGAATGAGAATCCACTACAAGGTTCATTCATCATCGAAGAACTCACCGATCTGGTCGAAGAAGCAGTCATGGTGGAATTCGACCGTATCACTGAACGTGGAGGAGTACTGGGAGCCATGGAGACCATGTATCAACGCGGAAAGATCCAGGACGAGAGCATGTACTATGAGATGAAGAAACATACGGGCGAGCTTCCTCTCATCGGTGTGAATACCTTCCTCAGTGCAGAAGGCTCTCCCACTATCTTGCCCAGAGAGGTCATACGAGCTACTGAAGCAGAGAAGCAGGACCAGATCGAGACTGTGGAATCTCTAAAGAAGAGAAATGAAAAGGAGGCCCATGAACACCTGCGACAGATCCAAGAATCCGCCATCCGTGGAGAGAATGTCTTTGAATCATTGATGGAGGCCTGCAAATGGTGCAGCCTGGGTCAGATCACCGAGGCCCTCTTTGAAGTCGGAGGTCAGTATCGTAGGAACATGTGATGATCAAAGCGGTCCTTGCCATTGATATAGGAGGTACCCTGACCAAGATCGGTCTGGTCACCAAAGAGGGGAGGATTCTCGCCCATCAGACCTTTGATACAGAAGCTTCCAAACCCTTTGACGATTTTCTGGATCGCCTTCATTCTCAAGTAGAGCAACTCAAGCCTGAAGAAGAGGCCGAGATCGTGGCCATAGGGGTAGGTGCCCCCAATGCAAATCCTCTCAATGGGATAATAGAACATCCACCTAACCTGGATTGGGGAGACTACATTCCTTTATTAAATGCAGTGCATCAGCGATTCAATAGACCGACTGTCATCGCCAATGATGCCAACGCCACAGCAGTGGGAGAGATGATGTACGGTGTGGCTAAAGGCATGAAGAACTTCGTGGTCTTGACCTTAGGAACCGGTCTAGGTAGCGGCATCATCGTCAATGGTGAATTGTTGATCGGAGAACATGGAGTAGCAGGCGAGATCGGGCATGTCAGCATCGACCCTGAGGGCCGTCAGTGCAAGTGCGGATTGAAAGGATGTCTAGAGACCTATGCCTCTGTTACGGGATTGAAACGTACGGTCTTCGACCTGATCGCCCAGATGAAGGGCGATTCTGTGCTCAAGAGGTACAGCTTCCATGAGATGACCGGTGAGATCATTGCAGAAGCTGCACTCGCAGGAGATGAGATTGCGCTTGAGGCCTTTGCTGATGCAGCAGAACGCTTGGGGGATAGCATGGCCAACACCGTAGCCCATCTCGATCCAGAAGCCATCATCCTTACGGGAGGATTGAGCAAGGCAGGTGACCTTCTGGTCCGCCCGGTGCGGGAGAGCATGGAAAGGCACTTATTCACTCCTTATCGCAATCGGGTCAAAGTATTGATCTCGGATTCTGCCGATGTCAGCTCGGTGCATGGGCCTGCAGCCTTAGCTTGGAATGCCTTGAATGGTGTGGCAGTCTAGGTCCTGGTAAGTTTCTTCTACTGTCCACCACCCATTGTAATTCTTAGAAGGAGATCGGCTCGGCTGTTCGATCTCCAAGCCAATCCCTAATTCCCTACCTTCCTCTCCCAAAACCAAAAGCTCCGTGCAGCAAGACAACCGTATCCATTCGCCTAGCCTGCTTCAGTCGCTGTTGCCTATCATCCTACTTATTGGACTTTTAGCGGCCAATGTCATCTTCTTTGGAGAGGATTCGAGTTACGGCAGCAATCAGATCGCTCTGCTGATGGCAGCAGCCATTGCTGGCGCCATCGGAGTACGCAATGGGGTCGGCTGGAAGGCCATCTACGATGGAATCGTGGAGAGCATCTCTTCGGCCATGGGGGCCATAATCATATTGCTATTCATAGGAGCTTTGGCGGGAACCTGGATGATGAGCGGCATCGTCCCCACCATGATCTATTATGGATTGAAGGTCCTCAACCCCGAGATCTTCCTCCTGGCCAGTTGTGTGGTCTGTGCCGTGGTGAGTATCGCCACGGGGAGTTCATGGAGTACCATCGCGACCGTAGGCATTGCCCTTTTAGGCATCGGGCAAGCTTTGGGGATATCCGAAGGGTGGATTGCCGGGAGCATCATCTCCGGGGCCTATTTCGGAGATAAGATGTCCCCTCTGAGTGACACCACCAATCTGGCTCCGGCCGTGGCCGGTGCGGATCTTTTCACGCATATCCGCCACATGACCTATACCACGGTGCCGAGTATCAGCATCGCTTTACTCGTCTTCATCATAGTCGGACTGTCCGGTTCGGGGGAATTCGACCCGGCTCAGGTCGAAGAGCTCACTTTCGTGATGCAGAATACCTTCAACATCACGCCCATGCTCTTCTTGGTGCCTGCTGTGGTCATCCTCTTGATCATCAAACGCATGCCGGCCATTCCGGCATTGATGATCGGCTCATTGCTCGGAGGCATCTTCGGACTCATCTATCAACCTGAGATAGTGGCTCAAATTGCCGAGGCAGCCTATGGCGATAGACTCGATAATTATTTCCAACAGAGCTATATCGCCTTGATGGCCTCTATGATGCAGGAGACCACAGTGGTCCTACCTGAAGGATTGGCTTCTCCCGGTGCCCAAGGAGCCTTGGAGAGATTGTTGACCGCGGGTGGGATGAGTGGTATGATGAGCACCGTATGGCTGATCATCTGTGCCTTGTCCTTCGGAGGAGTGATGCAGGCCTGTGGATTCCTCCAGCGTATCACGGCCGGCCTATTGACCTTGGTCAGTTCCAAGGGTTCATTGATCGCTACCACCAGCGGGACCTGTATATTCTTCAACCTCACCGCTTCCGATCAGTACATCGCTATCGTAGTACCCGGTAAGATGTTCTCAGAAGCTTTCAAAGATTATGGGCTTGCCCCGAGGAATCTCAGCCGGACCTTGGAGGATAGTGGTACGGTCACCTCCGTGCTCATTCCATGGAATACCTGTGGAGTGGCTCAGAGTGGAGTTTTGGGAGTGGCTGTGCTCGCCTTTGCTCCCTATTGCATATTCAATTGGGTGAGCCCTTTGATGACCATCCTATTCGGATACATGGGATGGAAGTTGACACCTCTCGATTACGATTTAAAAGAAGTAGAAGCTTAATGCCAAGGAGATCACCATAAAAAGCGGCATGATCACACCGAGATAGAGTAGGAATAGGATAAAGGATTTGCCTAGGCTCTTCATCCAGGATTGCCTATAGAATCTTTTGATGGCCATCGGGAGATAGATCATACCGAGGATGCCAGCAAAAGCCTCAGGCTCCAAGCTTTCGAGACCCAGAGCAAGCAAAGTACCGATGGTGGCCATGATAAGGAGCCAAGCATGATAGTATAAGGAGAAGACGATATGCTCTATAAATCGAAAACGGGTCTTTTTCCGGATGTAGAGCAATTTGAGCAGTAGTGCCAAGACAGGCTGGACCAGGAGTATCATTAAAGAGAAATTGCTGACAAAGTACTTGACGGTACTGGCTGTATCTGATAGATACATCTTTCCTACCTGGGTGTAGAACCTCCTTTCAAATCCCTTTTTCCCATTGCTGACCGAGTCCACGGCAGTTGTGAGGTCCTCACCCTCATCGAGCAGGACTTTCAGTGTTTCTATCTGACTCATTAATCCATCACTCTGGAGGCTGTCCACATTAGTAAAGGTGATATTGGCATTGTCATTCCCTACTACAACCATACTATCTCCTTTGGCTTTAGCTTCCTCTAGATCCAACTGTATCTGCTCGTCAAAATCTTCAACTATCTCCTTGGGTTGACGGATTTCCGGAGTGAAAGTCCATCCCCATATCAGAAAGAAGATGAAGGAGGTGAAGATGAGGCTGCGGAGGGGTGGTACATGGCTCACTCGCTTGCCATCCATGAATTCGGCAGGGACCTTTCCCGGGTGTATGAGCAGAGGGATGAAGGTGTTGAAGAATTTGGAATCGAAAGAGAAATAATCTCCTAGGAAGTCCTTGACCAAGGTCCCTAGTGTAATGTTCTTATCGGAATTTTCTTGACCACATTCATGGCAAAAGGATTCACCTTGAAGTGGCGTACTGCAATTCAAGCATTGCTGCAGTTTTCGCTCCTGAGGTATGAGTGATCTCCCTTTGGACATAGAACGAATCTATGACGAACGACCCGAAAAGACCGATATGCTCCTCTCTATCCCTGCTTCCAAAGAGATGAAGGTCTCCGTCTTATCTATGGCCTCGATGGGTTGGATCTTCTCCTGTAGCACGGCTCTGAGATGTTCGGTATTCTGACATACGATCTTGATGAACAGTCCATAGGCCCCGGTGGTGTAGTGCGCTTCTATGACCTCGGGGACGGCCTTGAGTTCGTCAATGGCCTCGTTATACCTCCCACCTCCCTTGAGATACACTCCCATAAAGGCCACTACGTCATAGCCCAGTTGATGGAAATCGATCTTCAGCGTAGCCTTTTCCACGATTCCCGCTTTCTCCATCTTGCCCATACGGACATGAATAGTACCAGGCGAAACGAGCAATTCCTTGGCAATCTCGGTATAGGCCATACGCGAATCAGCCATGAGGAAGCTCAAGATGCGCTTATCTAGATCATCGATTTGATATTCCATAGGTAGAAATGGGATTGTTTATTGACTAATTGTCACTCAGTGCCCATCAGATTAACATATTAACAAAAATAGCAGAGATATAGTATATAATTTGCAATGAATGGGAGTATCGCTATACATTTGACCTATGCCGAAAGGCAATCACTGTGGGGTGATGAAATAGGCAGACATACCCTCCTGTCTCGAGGGCGGAGAGCCATGGACAAATCGGGTCGAAGGAATTCGATCACAAGTGACACAGCCCGACTAACATCTCCGTGGAGGTTCGAATCCTCCCCCTACAGCTACTCAGAGTGCAGACCATCAACGGTCTGCACTTTTTCTTTGGGGTAGAACATCCAGAAAAGCACCGGGAGTAGCAGTAGGTCGACCAGCACAGCAAAGAACAAGGTCAAGCTCAGCAGTAGCCCGGTATAGAAGGTTCCCTTGAAGGTGCTGATGATCAAGGTGAGGAAACCAGCGACCAGGATCAGTGAGGTGATGATGATGGCTTTCCCCGTTCCGATGAAACTACGTTTCAGCGCATATTGGCGCGAGCGCCCTTTGGCCAACTCCAGACGCATCCGACTCACAAAATGGATAGTATCATCCACCGCGATTCCGAATGCGATGGTGAAGATGATGCTTGTGCTCACCTTAAGGTCGATTCCCGTGAATCCCATGATTGCCGCTATCATGAGCAAGGGGAGCATATTGGGGATCAATGCGATCAGGACCATCTTCAACGAGCGATACATGATACCTACGATCAATGCCACGATCAAGAAGGCCACAAAGAGCCCCCAGACCATGGTCGTGCTCAGATATTCATTGTTCAGATCGATGAGCGTGGCGGTTCCTGTGAGCTTATAGTCCATATAGCTCGGCATCTCCTCTCTCCAGAATTCAGCCAGGGCCTCATTCCGCTCATCGATCTCGATCTTGCCCCAATCACCCATCTTGCCGGCCACACGGAATTCATCCAGATCCTCATCCAAGAACTGCCGCATCACCCCCATGCGTTTGCTGCGCTCTAGATTGCGCGTGATCTTTTGGATCTCTCGGTCGGATGAGGGTAGTCGGTAGTACTCCGTTTTCGCATTATGGTCTGCCTTGTTGAGTTCTTTGACGAAATTGAGGGGTGAGATAAGAAAGCCCGCTCCGTAGTCCTCTCGCAGGTAGGTGTCCAAACGATCCATGGCGTGGAGGACATCTCCATCCAGCACACTCTTATTGCTGTCCTCTACGAATACCGCCATCTCAAAGGGTCGCACACCGGCATAGGCCTTCTCGAAATAGTCGAATTCGATGCGGAACGGATTGTCCTTCTTCAAGTCCTCGAGCAGGAAATTGTTGACCTGTATGCGATTCATGCCGATGAAGCATACAACGAGCAGGGCCAGAGAAGACCATGCGATCCCCCTGCGATGTTTGATGATCCAGAGGTAGAAGCGATGCAGGTGACGCGACCAGAAATCCTGTCCCCTCCGCTTCTCCCTTAGTGGGGGCACCTTGGTGAGGACCATCGTAGCGGGTAGGATGGTGAAGGCCAGTATATAGGCCAGAATGACTCCCGCGGCACTCAGCAATCCGAATTCGCGTATCGGAATGATACTAGAACCGACCAAGGTGGTGAATCCGATGGCCGTGGTAATAGAGGTCAGGAAAGTGGCCAGGCCCACTTCTTTCACTGAGACCTTGATGGATCGGATCTTGGATTTCCCTTTCCGCAGCTCATCGAAATACTTGGAGAGGATGTGTACCACATCACTCATTCCCACTACGAAAAGAATGGTCGGAAGAATAGTCAATAGAAGGTCGATGTCCTTACCCACGAGATTCATCACGCCCAGCAGCCAGATGATGGACAGGAGCACTACCACCAAGGGAACGACCACTCCCCATGCTGATCGAAAGGCGATGATGAGGAATAGACTGATCAATAGAATGGATGCGCTCACGAAGAGCTTCAACTCGAATTGCAGGCGCTCCACGAAGTATCCTTGACCGATGGCCCTCCCGGATTTATAGAGTCGGTCGAAACTGAAATGCGGAAGAATGCGGTCCACCGCTACGGCCAATTCATCACATTTCTCTTTGCTCAACAACTCGGTATGCTCGAGCATGATGGCCATGGCCTGCCCATCTTCAGTGATGAAGGAATTGATCAGGTTGGGTGATTCCATGATGCGCACCGAGTCGGTCTGATAGTGCTTCGGAGCATCCCAACGGAGATAGGGACGGGAATAATAGGAGCCGAATAGAGGCTCTTGCACGATCTCTTCCAGATTCAGCAGACTCTGAACCGATTCCACATGGACCAAGGTCTCTAGAGAATCTTGGAATCGCTTCGCCTCTTGCAGGAATTCTTCTTCGAATATGTCGCCATCATTCTCCAAAGAGAAGAGCACGAAATCATTCTCAGAGGAGTATTTGTCACGGTGAGCAAGGAAGAAATCCGTCTCTGGGTCGTTCTGTGGGAAGAAGCGCTCGAAATCATAATCAAAGCCTAGCTGGGAGACCCTGAAACCCATGAATACCGATAGAAGGATGACCCCCAATAGGGTCCACTTGGCCAAGCGTCTGTACCTTTTCTCTTCTTCCATAAACAGGGTCGAACATAGGACAATTTAAGCTTCAGCTTCGTTGCGTGGCGTGAGCAAGGACCTGTGATTCTATGGGTCGGGGTTTTCCATGCTCCTTTGTATATAAAATATTTCAAGCTACTGTAATTCAGCGTTTTATAAGTAATTTTAGAAGAGTGCGATCGATCATGTGTCGAGCGAGGTCTCCCAACGGGGTCAGACATAGAAAACATGAACGCAAAAGCTCTTATCGTAGTCCTGTCCTTCCTTCTTTGGGCACAAGTCTCTTGGAGATGGTATACCCATGGGATTAAAGGATTCTATGCCCTCAAAATAGAATTGCCCGACCCCATCGATGTTTCGCCTGAAGAGCCTGAATCCACTGACACAACGGTCATCGAAGAAGAACCGGAACATCTCTTGCATACGGATGAAGGGGTAACGATCTTCTTTCCCTATAAAGAGGCTGATCAAGCCTTCCGCACTGAACTGGCCTCCCAACTTGTGTCTCTTGTAGAAGACATGTCATCTGCCCAGCGACCCATCACCATAGCGGGTCATACGGATCAAAAAGGATCTGAGAGCTATAATCTCGAGTTGGGAGAGGAGCGAGCTCGCTTTGTAGCAGAGATCTTAGCACAAGCAGGTCTGAAGACCGAGCGAATGATGATAAAGAGTTTTGGAGAATCCCGTCCCTTGGCCGAAGAGGAGTCTCCTGATGCCGTGTGGATGAATAGAAGGGTGGAGATCAAATGGAAGACCTTCAATCAATAGCTCATAGGATATGTTCGAACAGATCAGCACTACATATACCGGCCAAGACGCAACGTTGGAAATAGTCATCATGCTCAGTGTAGCCTTTGCGCTAGGCTTTCTGTGCAGGTACTTCATAGGTCGCTCCCAGCAACACCAATTGCTGGATGAGTTGGAGAAGAGCGAGACAGTGCAGTCCGAGTTAAGACGCTCTGCGCTGCGATTGGATCGGAAATTGAGATTCGTGGAAGAGAAGTTGGCCCAGATACATGCTGAGCAGAAAGAACAGTCCGAGATCCCGGATGAGCGTACCTTACACATCCTGAAAAGCTCCCTTTGAACTAAAGAAAAACCCCGCTCCTTTTCGGGAACGGGGCTTCTGTTTTCTTGAGTCGGTCCATTGCCATCGGCTATCGACCAACAGCCGAGGCTTACTTATCCTCTTCTACTTCTTCGAAGTCTACATCGGTGACCTCGCTATCGTCAGTAGAACCGGCATCAGCACTAGCTCCAGCATCGGCTCCGGACTCTGCGCCAGCTTCTTGCTGCGCATTGTACATCTCCTGCGAAGCGGCTTGGAATACCGTATTCAGTTTTTCCATACCTGCATCGATACCCGCTAGGTCTTTCGCCTCATGGGCCTCCTTCAGCTCAGCTAGGGCATCCTCAATGGGCTGCTTCTTATCCGCAGGAATCTTGTCTCCGAACTCTTTGAGCTGCTTCTCGGTCTGGAAGATGAGATTGTCGGCAGAGTTGATCTTCTCGACCGTCTCCTTGGCCTTGGCATCTGCTTCTGCATTGGCCTCGGCTTCTTTCTTCATCTTCTCGATATCTGCATCACTCAATCCAGAACTCGCCTCGATACGTATGCTCTGCTCCTTATTGGTGGCTTTGTCCTTCGCACTCACATTGATGATACCGTTTGCATCGATGTCGAAGGTTACCTCTACCTGAGGGACTCCGCGCGGTGCGGGTGGTATACCGTCCAAGTGGAACTTACCGATCGAGCGGTTATCTGCTGCCATGGGTCGTTCCCCTTGTAGCACGTGGATCTCGACCGAAGGTTGATTATCACTTGCCGTAGAGAAGGTCTCCGACTTGTTGGTAGGGATGGTCGTGTTTGCATCGATCAACTTGGTGAATACACCTCCCATGGTCTCGATACCGAGAGAAAGAGGGGTGACATCCAAGAGCAATACGTCTTTCACCTCACCGGTCAGAACACCCCCTTGGATAGCCGCTCCGAGCGATACCACCTCATCGGGATTCACTCCTTTAGAAGGCTCTTTACCGAAGAATCCTTTCACTGCATCCTGTACAGCTGGAATACGCGTAGAGCCACCTACGAGGATCACCTCATCGATGTCGCTCTTGCTCAATCCAGCCGCCTTGAGGGCATCTTCTGCTGGTTTGATACTGCGCTGGACCAGGTCTTCAGTGAGTTGGTCGAATTTGGCACGACTCAGTGTCTTGACCAAGTGCTTGGGCACTCCATCCACCGGCATAATGTAGGGCAGATTGATCTCCGTACTCGTAGTGGATGACAATTCGATCTTGGCCTTCTCAGCGGCTTCTTTCAAACGCTGGAGTGCCATAGGGTCTTTACGCAGGTCCAGGCCTTCGTCATTCTTGAATTCATCGGCCAACCAGTTGATGATCTTCTCATCGAAGTCATCTCCTCCCAAGTGGGTGTCTCCGTCAGTAGAGAGTACTTCGAATACTCCATCTCCTAGTTCGAGGATGGATACATCATGGGTACCACCACCCAGGTCGAAAACGACCACTTTCATGTCCTGGGACTTCTTGTCCAGTCCATAGGCAAGTGCAGCGGCCGTAGGCTCGTTGATGATCCGTTTTACAGTCAGTCCTGCAATCTCACCGGCCTCTTTGGTAGCCTGACGTTGAGAATCATTGAAGTAGGCAGGAACGGTGATCACCGCTTCATTGACCGAAGTACCGAGATAATCCTCTGCTGTCTTTTTCATCTTCTGAAGGATCATCGCTGAGATCTCCTGTGGCGTGTACTGTCGGTCATCGATCTGTACGCGAGGAGTATTGTTATCTCCTTTGACCACTTTATATGGTACACGCTCGATCTCACGGGTCACTTCATCATAGCTATTTCCCATGAAACGCTTGATGGAGTAGACTGTCTTCTCCGGATTGGTGATCGCCTGACGCTTGGCCGGGTCTCCTACTTTACGTTCACCACCATCCACGAATGCAACGATGGAAGGGGTGGTGCGCTTTCCTTCGCTGTTGGTGATGACTACCGGCTCGTTACCCTCCATGACGGAGACGCAAGAGTTGGTAGTTCCCAAGTCGATTCCAATAATCTTACTCATGTTCAGTATAATGCTTTTATCGTATGGTTTCCTTTCATGTCGGAAGCCATAGGTCAAGCACTATGCCATCAGAGTATTGGAGCAGAATGAGAAGAAAAATCTGACAAAATCTGACAGCATGTCAGTTTTGAAGCAAGATCAGGTCGATTTATTGACACCAATTGTTAGAGTCGGCACAGGTGTACTCGGTCGATTCACCGGTAGGGTCGCAGAAGCAGAGCTCACGGGTATATTGTCCATCGACCATTTCTCTGAGATCGTTCTCATTCCCATCGGTGTATAGAGGTTTCTCGCGCACATAGATATCCCGTGTGGAGAATATGCCGATTCCTTCGCCCTCATTGATATTGGAGAATGTAGGTCTGCTCTGGCCTACGGCCGTCACCTGATTGTCTCCGATATTCAAATAGGTAGTGAGGTCCTCACCGGCTACTGTGAGAATGAAGTCGAAGGTTCCTATCGCCCGATATCTGAGGTCATCCGGTGTGCCTGCAGCCTCAATAGCATTGGCTATCCGCTCAAAGAAGATGCTGCCATTGCGCGCTTCGTCCACTTCTTGCCCAGGGAAGTCGATGTCCTTGGTCACAATAGGGAAGGTCACCGATTTTTCTGCAGAGCTTCCATCGGTATAGACCTCGGTATAATTGAAACGCACATCGATCTTCTGCTTGATGGCATTGCGCACATCATTGGTCCCGGCATTCCATACCACCCGGAAATTGCTGTTGTACGTAGAGCCATCCGGATTGAAGGTCTGGACCAATTGTATTCCTGAGTTGATGCCGGGAATGGGTTGTTCGATCGCCCCGGATCCATTACCATAGGTACTGGCCATCTGAGTCTCTGAGGTGATGGACTTGCCATCAGCAGTGACATTCAATCGATAGACGTAATCGAAATACTGGCTGTCATTCATATCAGGCCAGTTGTTCCAGATATCCTCGCTATCGATATAATAAGCCTTGGCCGTAGGAGCATAGAATATCCCATCCAAATCCTTATCCTGTAAGATGGTGTCCTGCAAGGGGGCACTTCCTACCAGTGTGCCATTGGCATTGTACCATTCCAGAGCACCCGTCACTTCTTCATAGAGCATGCTGTCCTCCTCTGTGACGATCTCCAGGGCATTGATATTCCCCAAGAAAGTACGGTTGATCAAAAAGATCTGTTCTGAGGCACTGGGATCCAGGAGACCATATACGACTGGTAGATTGTCACCATCTGCAGTGATGTCTATTTCGGTCTCACAGGTGCTGAATATTCCGATTATGGTCAGTGCGATAAGGATGTGGGTCGATCTCATAGGAAAATCTGCTATGGGGGCAAAGATATCCCACTGCGCTACATACGCCAGAAGCTTCTGAACGAAGATCGACCGTTCATCACATTCTCAGACAGGCCTTGAGGTGGTCCATTGTCGTATTTTCGGCCCTGTCATCCAATAACTATCCCATGGCGATACATGCAGATGCTAAACGGATTACCACACGCACGCTGGTAGATATGAAGAATGCTGGAGAGAAGATCTCCATGCTCACCGCCTACGATTACTCCATGGCCCGTATCGTGGACGAGGCAGGAGTGGACGTGATCCTCGTAGGAGATTCGGCTTCCAATGTGATGGCCGGTCATGAGACCACATTGCCGATCACACTGGATCAGATGATCTATCATGCGTCCTCCGTAGTGCGCGGTATCAACCGCTCATTGGTGGTAGTGGACCTTCCTTTCGGTTACTACCAGGGAGATTCTAAAGGAGCCTTGCGGTCGGCCATTCGGATCATGAAAGAATCCGGTGCACATGCTGTGAAACTGGAAGGAGGGCGCGAAGTAGGAGAGTGCATCCAACGAATACTCAAAGCAGGAATCCCGGTCATGGGACACCTAGGGCTTACCCCTCAATCCATCTATAAATTCGGAACCTATACCGTCCGTGCCAAGGAGGAAGAAGAGGCCGAGCGTCTCATAGAAGATGCGCACATCTTAGAAGAATGCGGCTGTTTCGGTATCGTGCTAGAGAAGATTCCCGCCAAGCTGGCCGAGCAGGTGGCCGCAGAAGTAAATATCCCAGTGATCGGGATCGGAGCCGGTGACGGGGTGGATGGTCAGGTACTAGTGATCCACGACATGCTCGGGATCACGCATGAGTTCAATCCGCGCTTCCTGAGACGCTACCTCCATCTCTATGATGAGATGAAAGGAGCCATCTCCCAGTATGTGGATGACGTGCGCAGTGGGGATTTCCCAAGTGAGAAAGAACAATACTAAGACCTAGATGGATTGGATTGCTATCACGGATAGACTCCCTGAAGATGGTCAGAAGGTCATCTGTTATTTGCCTGAGAACCATCAATACCTTCCAGGAAAGACCGGGGAGACTCGTTTCGAGCCCATCGTCATCCTCCGATTCGTAGACCGATTCTTCGATGAAGGAAGCAAGAAGCATGAGAAATACGGGCCTCATTTCTGGTTGGGAGAGGGCTTGAGCAATCACTATTTCGCTGATGTCACCCACTGGATGCCCTTACCTGATAGCCCATGAATCGCACCACACACTGGAAACAACTCGATGTTCTCTTCGAGGATAATCACTTGATAGCAGTCAACAAGCGGGTGGGAGACATCGTGCAAGGGGATAAGAGTGGAGATAAGGCGCTGAGCGATCTGGTCAAAGAGTATATCAAGCATAGGTATAAGAAGCCGGGTGATGTATTCCTCGGAGTGATCCATAGGATCGACCGTCCGGTGAGCGGGGTGGTCGTATTTGCGCGTACCTCCAAGGCACTCTCCCGAATGAATGAGCTTTTTCGCAATGACGATATCCTCAAGACCTATTGGGCGGTAGTACGTAATCGTCCAGAGATGGAAGAGCTGGTGCTGGTGGATTTCATGCGTAAGAATGAGAAACAGAATAAATCTTTCACCTGCAAAGAAGGAAGTCCCGGTGCCAAACGGGCCGAGCTTAAATATCGACTTTGCGGCTCCACGGATCGTTATTGGTTCTTAGAGATCCATCCCAAGACCGGGCGACATCACCAGATCAGGGTCCAGCTCTCACATATAGGAAGCCCGATACGCGGTGACCTGAAATACGGAGCCGCTCGTTCGAATAGGGACGGAGGTATCCATCTGCATGCCCGCAGCATTGAATTCACTCACCCGGTACGCAAAGAACCTGTGACCATCCAAGCTTCCGTGCCGGATGACCCCTTGTGGAAGGAATTCGAAGGGCAGGTGTCTTAAAGCAATGATAGGCAGTAACTTGCGTTCCATTGTCATGCGTTTCCTCCTCCTTACAACCCTGCTTTTAATTCAGCTCTTTGTACACGCTCAGCATCCTTTCATGTCGCGATTCACTGCGACCATTATCAATGAAGGCATCTTCTTGGAATGGACATTGACCGCGGGAAATACCTGTCAGGGCATCGCAATCGAGCGGGCTTTGGTAGGTGAGGCATTTGAAGAGATAGGCACTATCGAGGGAGTATGCGGATCACAGGAAAAAGATGAGGACTTCTTCTTTGTGGATACCTCGCCCATTAGCGGAGCGGAGAATCGCTATCGGCTGTTGTTGGGCGCATCGGGCTATACCGAGGAGATCAGTCTGGAGTATTTCGATGTAGGCGATGAGGGATTCCTTTTGGTACAAGATGCTCAAGGAGTCAGTCTTTGGACAGAACGGAACGATTTGGAGGATATGACATTTACCATATTCGATGCCCAAGGGCACGAGATGGAAAAGGATGTCATCACACGAGGGGAGAATCGCTTGAATACCGATGGACTTCGCCAAGGATTGTATATCGTTGGTGTGATGCGCGCTGCTGAGCCCATATTTGTAGATCAGTTCGTCAAATTCTGAGGCATCAGGAGATACTATCGCATACTG
>JABDLZ010000213.1 GCA_013001705.1 Flavobacteriales bacterium | reverse complement strand
CGCAGTTCGTCTTCAGAAACCAATCCTCTGCTCATCAGTATGTGCTTCAGCTTCATTCTCGCTTTAGTCAATTGACTGCGTGAACTGCTTTCTGTGATTCCTAAGTGCTCGCCTATCTCTTTGTGACTATAGCCTTCGATCACATACATGTTCAGCACCGTTCTGTATCCGGTAGGCAATTCCTGAATAGCTTCCATGATGTCATCTGCAGCGATCTCTGACATCGCATCTGCTGTGATGCCACCGCTGTTGTCAGGAAGTTCAGTGATGTCCTCGCTCTGCTTGAGAGGATTTTTCTTCTTGATGCCGTTCAAGCAGTGATTGATAAGGATGCGCTTCATCCATCCTTCGAAGCTGCCTTGAAAAGAGAAGGAGTTGATGTTCCTATATATACGTACAAAGGCCTCCTGAACATAGTCTTCGGCTTCTGCAGAGTTCTCAGCGTATCTCAGTGCGATGGCGAAGAAGTAGTTCACATACTTATCGTAGATGACCTTGAATGCAGAACGATTCCCGTTCTGTAAGGCTTGTATGAGAGATTTTTCAGTCATGTGTCTAACTTTTTATGTGATATGTGAAACAAATATAGAATAAATAGCATACGACATTCGCTTTATGTTTAATTATTATATATATTTGCTTAGACATTAAGAGTTGGTTAAGGGTGAATAGGGGTCTGCGACAAGGTTGCGGGCCCCTTTCTATTGGTGCCCCTCTAGGATGTACAGGCCTTTCCTTGCTGGGATGCCCTTCTTCCTTCTCTGTTCACCTTCCATTCTTCTAGATCGAACAAGCACAGATCAGGGCGCTGGCGATGACCGTTGGTGGATTTGATAGGATGATGACTCATTTAGGCTTGGACAAATGCATCATTCTCTATATTTGCAGCCCTTGAAAATATTTCAAGGATTCTGGCGAGGTAGCTCAGGTGGTTAGAGCGCAGGATTCATAACCCTGAGGTCGGGGGTTCAATTCCCCCCTTCGCTACTCAAGCCTCTTCTCGAAGAGGCTTTTTTATTGGTATTCATAGGATTGACCCAGCCAGCACGCGCTTTTTGTTATATTGGCATGCTTGGTGTATAGAACAAGCGAAATATGTACATGGAAAAACTACAGTTAGAATTCACATTGAAGACCTCGGTCAAGGTGCTCTATCAAATGCTGAGCACCCCGAGCGGACTATCGCGATGGTTTGCTGAGGATGTGAATATCAATCGGGATGGGACCTATTCCTTTATATGGGATGGCAGTGAAGAGATCGCAGAGCTTGTTTCCAAAAAACGTGATGAGTTCGTGAAGTATAAGTGGGTCGAGTCCGATGATTCCTCATCTTTCTTCGAGTTCCGCATTCAGATCGACCCGATGACCAATGATGTGGCTCTGATCATCACGGATTACTGTGATGAAGGTGAAGAAGAAGAGACCTCTGACCTCTGGTCCAAGCAGGTCGAGACACTGAGACAGAATATCGGAGGCTGATACTCAGGTCTGACCGGGTCTCGTTGATTCAGTAAAAGGTCCCGATGAAGAAGCTCAGCAAGCTGATAATCAAATCTTTTCTTGGTCCTTTCGCGCTGACCTTTGTCTTGATCCTATTCATTCTACTCATGCAGTTCGTCTGGAAATATCTGGATGACCTCATGGGCAAAGGATTGGAATGGACGATCATCGCTGAGCTATTGATCTTCCAATCGACCAACCTGGTCGCCCTGGCCCTCCCCCTTTCCATACTCCTCTCATCCATTATGACCTTCGGCAATCTGGCCGAGAATTATGAATTGGTCGCCCTGAAATCCAGTGGTCTTTCACTGCTTCGTATCATGAGGCCATTGATCGTCCTCATCATCGTTATTGCAATAGGTGCCTTCTTCTTCTCCAATCGTGTAACGCCTTACGCCAACCTCAAATCGAAATCCCTACTGCACGACATCGTCTACCACAAACCCCTGATGGATGTCAAAGAAGGGGTCTTCTACAACGGAATGGCCGGATTCAGTATCCGTATCAACCAAAAGAATGAGAAGACCGGGGAGCTCGGTGATATCCTCATTTACGACCATCGGCTGCCCGAAATGGGCAATGCACGAGTTATCCGGGCTAAGAAGGGTAAGATGAGAAAGACCATCTCTGGTAGATATCTCATCATGGACCTCTACGATGGTATCAGCTATGATGAGCAGTCTGCACCTACGCAGAAGAACAGTCCTAAGAGCAGCCCTCACCTCACCACCACCTTCGATCAAATGGAACTGCGCATAGATGTGTCCAGTCTGCAATTCCAAGAGTCGGATGAGGAGAAATGGACCAACAATATCCCGATGCAGGACATGTCCCAGTTGAGCACCACTGCTGATTCTCTCAAAGCCCAGGTACAGCGTAGAGCGGATAATCTGGTCAAGTATACGACCAAAGCCTATCACCTGACCAGGGACAGCTTGGACGGCACTATCCAAGAACGGGTGCCGATCGTGACTTATTTGGATTCCTTACCCTTGGAAACGGCTCTGCGTGCGCATCGCATCGCATATAACATGGCCAACAATTCTTCCTCCTATCTCCAGACTGCGCACAACGACATGAAGAATAGGAAGGTGTACATCAACAAGCACTGGAATGAATGGCACCGGAAGTTGACACTTTCTTTGGCCTGTGTCCTGCTCTTCTTCATAGGAGGACCATTGGGAGCCATTATCAAGAAGGGAGGCCTAGGTATGCCGGTGGTCTTCTCCATTGTATTCTTCCTGATCTTCCATATCACCTCCATCAGCGGTGAGAAGATGGTGAATTCCGGCAGTCTAGAGCCCTATCAAGGAATGTGGCTCAGTAGCCTCGTCCTATTGCCTTTTGCCTTATTTTTGACCTACAAGGCTGCGAACGATTCCCAGTTGTTCGACAGCTCGGCTTACGGGAAATGGTTCTCGAAATTCAAAAGAGGTAAGAAAGGATTGGATGAGGATTCTCCAACTGTGTCATAAGCCACCACGACCTGCTATAGATGGTGGTTGTATCGCTATGGACAACCTGACAAAAGGACTGCTCGAAGCAGGCCATGATGTCAAGGTGTTGTGCGTGAGCACCCACAAGCACCCATATGACGAGAATGCACTCTCTGAGATCTATTGTAGACTGACCCGGATCGAGGCTGTCTACATCGATACCCGGTTGAACTTCGTAGATGCCTTCTCTAATCTCATTACTCGGGATTCCTACAATATCTCGCGCTTCTTCTCCCCTGATTTCGACATGAAATTGGAGCGTGTTCTCAATGAAGAAGATGATTTCGATGTCATTCAGGTGGAATCCCTCTTCATGACCCCCTATATCGCTACTGCGAGAAGATTCAGCTCGGCCAAGATCATGCTGCGCAGCCATAATCTGGAATACAAGATATGGCAACGGATGGCCCGTGTATCTGCAAACGGAGCCCGAAGAGCCTATCTCCGGCTCTTGGCCAAACGCTTGAAGGAATATGAGATGTCCATCATGAATCAGGTGGACGGCATTGCGACCATCAGTCCAGAAGATACCCAGCACTATATGGACCTGGGCTGTGACATTCCTATCGAGACCATACCTTTTGGAATCGATTCAGCATCCTATCAAGTAGAACTCCCCTATCAGTTCAGACCGAATCTTTTCCATCTCGGTGCCATGGACTGGATGCCCAACATAGAAGGTGTAGAGTGGTTCTTGGAGAACGCTTGGGAGGATATCAGGAATGCCTATCCTCAGTTTCAACTGCACCTAGCGGGTAAGGCCAGTGATTCCTATGTCACCAAACGACCGATGGATGGAGTCATCCTGGATGGAGAGGTAGCCAATGCCAAAGACTATATGGCACAGCACGGGATCATGATCGTGCCTTTGCTATCCGGTGGGGGTATACGTATCAAGATCATCGAAGGGATGGCCATGGGCAAAGTGGTTATCTCTACCAGTATAGGTGCAGAAGGAATCGGAGTGACTCATGGGAAGAACATCCTCATCGCGGATTCGCCTCAAGAATTCAAGCAACGTATCGATGAGATCCACGAGAATCCGCAGATGTTGGAGAATATTGCCGTCAATGCGCGTTCATTCATCGAATCCAATTTCGACAACTCGGTGCTTACCGATAAATTGTTGAAATTCTACGCAGGCAAGAGCTCTGTCACAGAGAAGGCATTGCACTGAGAGGCCGAAATACTTCTGGAGCAGGTCTGCTTTACCCCTACCTTTGTCGAACTAAATTCATCCCATAGATGGACATACGAATGGATACGGTCGAAGAGGCCATTGAAGACATCAAGAATGGCAAAGTGGTCATCGTTGTAGATGATGAGGATCGCGAGAATGAAGGAGACTTCATCACCGCAGCAGAATGTGTCACCCCGGCCATCATCAATTTCATGGCGACCCATGGACGGGGATTGATATGTGCTCCATTGATCGAGGAGCGATGCGATGAACTTGGGCTGGATCTGATGGTAGCCCAGAATTCTGCGCAATTCGAGACCCCATTCACTGTCTCAGTGGATCTGATAGGCCACGGGACCAGCACCGGCATCTCGGCCGCAGACAGGGCCAAGACCGTAAAAGCATTGGTAGACCCCGAGACTCGTCCGGAAGAATTGGGAAAACCCGGTCATATATTCCCCTTACGAGCTAAAACAGGGGGTGTACTCAGGCGTGTAGGACATACCGAAGCAGCCATCGACCTCGCCAAACTGGCCGGATTCAGACCTGCAGGACTACTTGTGGAGATCATGAATGAGGATGGCACCATGGCCCGTCTGCCCCACCTCAGGAAGATTGCAGATAAACATGATCTCAAGCTCATCAGTATCGAAGACCTGATCGCCTATAGACTGAAGAATGAGAGCCTCATCGAGCATATTGTCTCAGTCGATCTTCCGACCACTTTCGGTGACTTCGAATTGAAAGCCTATCAGCAACGCACCAATGGTCAGAAGCATCTCGCATTGGTGAAAGGCACATGGGATAAGGATGAACCCATCCTCGTCAGGGTGCACAGTTCGTGTATGACAGGAGACATCTTTGGCAGTTGCCGGTGTGATTGCGGACCACAGCTTCAGAAGAGTATGGAGTTGATCGAAGAAGCAGGCAAAGGAGTGATCGTTTACATGAATCAAGAAGGTCGGGGTATCGGTCTGATCAATAAGCTCAAGGCATATAAGCTCCAAGAGCAAGGAATGGATACTGTGGAGGCCAACCTGGAATTGGGATTCAAGATGGACCAGAGGGACTATGGTATCGGAGCGCAGATACTACGTGATCTCAATGTGAGTAAGATGCGTCTGATGAGCAACAATCCAAAGAAACGTACCGGTCTGATCTCTTATGATCTGGAGATCGTTGAGAATGTCCCTCTGGAGATAGATGCCAATCACCACAATGTGGAGTATCTCAAGACCAAACGCGAAAAGATGGGACACGAGCTCAGAATCCCAGAAGGTGACTGACACACCGCCCATCATGGTCGATGAGATGCTCTCTTTTCTGGAGAGGGATCAATGTGCTGATCCGGATTCCCATCTCTTTGGAAACTATCCCAGTACGCGCTACCATGCCCTCTTCCCTATCTCAAGGCAAGAAGACAATGTCTACTTCGTTGCTTGGGTGAACCAGGTTCTTCGAAGAAATCTTCCCCAATGTGCAAAAGAAGAATCACAACGGATAGAAAGGCTGATCGATAGAGGTGATGTGGCCATAGCCCAGTATCGCAATCGCTACGGGGATATCACCTATAACTTCTATCGACCGAAAGCTTGGTTCCCCAATGGGAAGCTTTTATCCAGATATGGCCTCTTCCAACCTACGGATGATGCAGATGATACCTGTATCGCCTTCAGAGGCAGAACGCACGATGTAAATGAAGCGACCCGGATCAAGGAGATATTGCATCACCAATCCAATG
>JABDLZ010000212.1 GCA_013001705.1 Flavobacteriales bacterium | reverse complement strand
AAAATCTCTCTTGGAAATCCAAGTTAGAGCACTTTACCTGGATTCATGATACCCTTAGGATCGAAAACCCCTTTGAGGGCCCGCATCAGATCCATCTGACGCTCTCCGAAAACGATGTCCATATAGTCCTTCTGTACGAATCCTATTCCGTGTTCTCCAGAAATGGTACCTCCCAGGTCGTGCACAAATGAGAACAAGTCCCTGATGGCCGTATCCAATCCATGGTCCCATTGTTCATCAGACATATCTCCTTTAAGGATATTCACATGTAGATTTCCATCACCTGCATGGCCGTAGCACACCGAACGGAATCCATGTGCCTCTCCGAGGCGCTTGACCTCCTGCAATAATTCAGGTAACTGGAAACGAGGGACCACAGTATCCTCTTCCTTATAGATCGAAGCTGCCTTGACCGCTTCTCCCACTTTCCTTCGCATGGACCACAGCTTGTCTTTCTGAGCCTCGGTCTCGGCAAAAAGGATCTCACCACAATCATGGGAATCCATCAGTGTGCTGAGTGATGCAGCTTGATCCATGAGTACGTTCAGGTCTGCTCCATCCAACTCCACCAGAAGATGGGCCTCTATGTCTTCAGGTATTTCCACTCCCATCTGGAAGGTCTCATTGACCAAGTCCAGTGCATCTCGCTCCATGAACTCCATGGCCGATGGAATGATTCCCGCTTTGAATGTGGCGGACACAGCACGGCATGCATTCACTGCACTACGGAATGGGATGAGCAAGAGCACGTTCAATCGCGGTCTGGGAATGAGTTTGAACACGGCTTTAGTGATGACACCGAGGGTCCCTTCACTACCTACCATGAGATGGGTGAGGTCGTAGCCGGTGGCATTCTTAAGGGTATTGGCACCCGTCCATATCACTGCTCCATCTGGCAGCACGACTTCCAGATTGAGGACGTAATCCCGAGTGACTCCGTATTTCACTGCATGCGGTCCGCCTGAGTTCTCCGCAAGATTTCCTCCGATGAAACATGACCCTCGACTGGCCGGGTCTGGTGGATAGTACAGCCCGACTTTTTCTACCGCTTCTTGAAATACCTGAGTGATGACCCCGGGTTCGACAGTGGCTTGCAGATTGTCTTCATCGATGGAGATGATGCTGTTCATCCGCTCCAGTGAAAGCCCTACTCCTCCATATACGCTCAATGCACCGCCACTCAAACCGGTCAGGGCGCCAATAGGCGTGACAGGAATAGAATGCTCATGGCAGTAGCCCATGATGCGTGATATCTCATCGGTCTTTCTGGGCCTGAGTACTACTTCTGGTGGAAAAAGAAGATCCTCGGTCTCATCCTTCCCATATCTCTCCCGATCGGATGGATCTGCCATCACGTGATCCTTCCCTATTACCTCACTGAAGAAGTCGAGGTCAATCTGATCCAATTTCTTGAAATCGTGATTCATTCTTGAGTCGTCTATTCAAGATCGATCCTTACATACTCAGCTAGGTCCTGTATATCCCAAGCCCATATTGTCGAACATGAAGGCCCATTTGTCAGCCAATTCGTCCAGGACCATGGAGGTAGGTTTACCCGCACCATGCCCTGCATCCACATCGATACGTATGATCACCGGATCCTCGCCACTATGACACTCCTGCAGACGAGCTGCAAATTTGAAACTATGGGCCGGAACCACACGGTCATCGTGGTCTGCCGTGGTGACCATGGTAGCTGGATAATCGGTTCCCATCTGTAGATTATGATAGGGAGAATAGCCATATAGATTCTCGAAGTGGGTCTTGGAACTATCAGCACAACCATACTCGGGAATCCATCCCCAGCCTACGGTGAAGCGATGGTATTTCAGCATATCCATCACTCCTACGCCTGGAAAGGCCACCTTAAAAAGTTCTGGGCGTTGTGTCATGGCCGCGCCAACGAGAAGACCTCCATTGGAACGCCCCTCGATGGCCAAACGATCGCTAGAAGTATAGCCTTCAGATATGAGATACTCTCCTGCTGCAATGAAATCATCGAAGACATTCTGTTTATCTAGAAGCATACCTGCTTTATGCCAATCCTCTCCATATTCTCCTCCACCTCTGAGATTGGCTACGGCATAGACACCTCCTTGCTCCAGTAGCACGATGTTGGAGATTCGGAATGAAGGGGTGATACTGATGTTGAATCCACCATATCCATAGAGCAAAGTCGGGTTCATGCCATTCATCTCCAAGCCTTTCTTGTGAACAATGAACATGTTCACCTCTGTACCGTCCTTGCTCTTGTACTTGACTTGCTTGGACACGAAATCCTCCGGATTGAAATCCGTTTCTGGTCGATAGTGAACCTGGCTCTCACCCGTGTTGACGTCATACCGGAAGGTGGTGGTCGGATAGTTGAATGAGGTATAGGAATAGAATAGGACTTCATCATCCCTCTCTCCTCTCAATCCACCGGCCGACCCCGATCCAGGAAGGGCGATACTTCTTACAACATTCCCCTCTAGATCAGCATGGTACAGCCTATTGCAGGCGTCTTCCAGATAATTCAGGAAAAGGGCGCCACCAGCCGTATTGGCCGATTCCAACAGATGCTCATTCTCTGCTACAATCGTCTTCCAATTTCCCGCATCGGGCGCCTCTGGGTCGATAGATACCAATCTGTATTTAGGAGCATCTATATCTGTGATGACCAGAAACCTCCCATCGATGTGATCGACCACATTGCTTTTATTGGCAAAGCCTGTGAAGAGTGCTTGGAATCCTGAGTCCTGCCCCAATTTCTTGTAGTGGCATTCATATCCATCTGTACCGGATGCAACATACAGGATCAGGTATTCTTCATCTTCAGTAACATTCACCCAGTGATAGAGATTCGGGTTATCGGGATTGCGATAGACCAGTTCGTCTTCACTTTGATCTGTACCCAATTTATGATAGTAGACCATGTGGTCCTCATTGGTGGCAGAGTATTCTGTGCCACCAGCTGGGGCTGGGTAGCGGCTGTAATAGAAGCCGTCTCCATACCATGCGGCACCTGAGAACTTCACCCATTCCACTCTATCATCCAGCGTTTCGCCTGTAGCTACATCCATGACGGTGAGCGTGCTCCAATCAGAGCCGGCTTCAGAGCGGTCCATAGCGATGTGCTTTCCATCTTTAGAATGCCCAGCTATGGATATGCTGGTGGTCCCTTCCGGGTTGATCTCATTGGGATCCAGAAATACACTTGCTTCACCCTCAAGTCCATTCTGGCGATAGATCACCGATTGGTTCTGAAGGCCATCGTTGCGATAGGTGAAATAATACTCCCCCACTCGGATGGGTGCACTCTGCTTGGGAAAGTTCCAAAGCTCTTCGAGCCTATTTCTGAATCCCTCTCTGGCAGGAATGGAATTGAGATAGCCAAAGCTCACCTCATTCTGTGCTTTGACCCATGCTTCAGTGGCTTTGGAGGTATCGTTCTCCAACCAGTGATAGGGGTCCTTGACCTCTACCCCGAAATACTCTTGGGTACTCTCTTTCTTCTCAGTCGGAGGATAGGTGATCGATCTCTTGGTGTTCTCATCCATAGTACCGGAATTGCATGCCACTGAAAGGATGGTAGTGGCGATCAGGAAGTGATGTATTCTCATGATGTGATAGGATTAATAAAAAAGCCTCCACATATCATGGAGGCCTTGGTATTCTTAATGGTAATGGTCATTCTTCTTCATCGTTGGACAGAGATGCCTTTGCATCTTCAGCGATATCCTCGACTTTATCCAGTGCACTTTTGGCCATATCCTTGGCCCTATCACCTGCGTCCTCCAGTTTGTCCGTTACATTCTCCACTACATCAGAGATGTTCTCCTTAGCGTCTTCAAGAATTTCTCCAGCCTTTGCAGCCATTCCTGCTCCTTGTTCCTGAATGGATGAGGATATCTCTGACCCTCTTTGCTTGGCCTCCGAGGCCATATGCGAAGCTTTATTTGAAGCCGTATGTACAGTTGAGCTGACGGTATCTCCCATTGACTGCGCACCCTCCTTCACACTTTGCGTAGCGCTTGAGGCCGTATCTCCCACTTTACTTGCTGCTTGGCCTGCCGATTCCTTGGCGCTGCCAAAGATGTTCTTGAAAAAATCTAGAAGTCCCATGTTCGGTTATGTTTTGGTTAAGCTATTCCGTTCAAATATAGGACTTTGAACATGCCGACAGTCTGTATCCTTTTTGCCTTGCCCTGCGTAGAATAGACGCACTACAAAAGACAAAGGAATAGATGTTCGGACTTCGAATTGAATCCAGACTGGTAGCTATCGCTATCCACTCGATCATCGTGGTCGCCTTCGGTTTCGGGGCGCATCAGTATTTGAAAGAGCAACGTGAGCACAAGATCACCAACCTGAGCCAAGAGCTGAATGGGGTGGTCAACACCATGGCCCGCGTAAGTCCTGATGGGATCCTACCTGAATTGGTAGCCGAATACCATCAAGGTGTCATGATGGACAACACGGACCCGGATTACCTGCGTATCTCTAATATGTTCCAGGATATCTTGAGCTCCAATGGGCTTGAGGATTGCGAGATGTCAGTTATCGTCATAGATCCGGAAGGCCAGAATATGGCGAAGCTGATCAGCTCCGAATCCATCTATAGTAGTGGAGAAGAATTCAGGGATCTCAACGTGGATTTCGAGAGCGGCACTGAAGATGGAAACGCTCAACTGATCAAGATCACTCCCAGCATCTGGAAGCTGGTAGCTTATCGCCACATCACTGATTTTTCAGGGAAGAAGATCGGGGTTTTGCGCTTGGAGTCTGCCAATGTCAAAGCGTATTTCTCCGCATTCGGTCCGTGGTGGGCGATTCTTATTCCATTACTAGTCTACCTGGTGCTTGCAATCATATTCACACCGCGCATTCTGAACAATCTCCGAACTGTCAAACGAACTACTGGAGATTCCGATTTCCAAGAGGAACTGCAGAAGAAGAACACCGAATTGAAGATGCTCTCATTGGTGGCTAAGAAGAGTGAGAACTTGATGCTCATCACCGATGAACACGGGCAGATACTCTGGGTCAATGAGACCTACGAGACCAAGAACAATTATACTGCAGAGGAATTGAACCAATTTGTAGGTAAATTCCTGAAAGATGTCAGTAAGAACGAACACATCCAGACCATTATCAAGAATGTGGTGGACTTCAGAAAGGCGCTGACCTATGAATCATCCAGTACCGATCAGGATGGCAAACGATTCTATGCCATGACCACCGTCACCCCCATCATGGATGACACTGACAAAGTGAGCAAATTGCTCTTTGTAGATACAGATGTGACCAAGGTCAAACGAGCACAAGAAGAGAATGAGATCTTCAAGGAGTTCGTCAATAAGAGTCGCTATCCACGTATCCTTCTATCCAAGACTGGAGAAGTGATCTTCTCCAATTCAGCGGCAGAAGCAGTGCTTTGTAATTGGAAAGGAATGAATGGCAAGATCAAAGACGATGTCATGGTCATGCTGGAAGGAATCTATACATCAGGCATTACCGAACATCTGATCATGGAAACTGCTCTAGGCAGACTGAATCTCAACATCCATCCAGATAAACAACGAGAAGAAGTATTCGTGATCGGAGAATCCATTTCGACACTCTCCTTGCCGCCTGCTGACCCCGAAGACAGAAAAAAGGCTGGATAAGTAGTCCTCAGTGCCGTAATTTCGCGGGAATAGAAAGGAAATCCTAGAAATCCACAAGTAATATGGAGACGAGAAGCGAGATTCTCGGACTACTCACAGAACTCATCACTGAGGATGTGAGCTTAGAAGATCTGAAGAGCGGAAGAACAGCCATCGAAGCATATCGCGGTATGCTGGAGAATGGAAGCAGTGAAGAAGAAGAGCTGGATGACATCCTTCCAGATATCATCGAAGAGTTCTACAGCAAACAAGAGGACCTCATCAGCCAAGAAGAGCTCAAGGTCCAGCG
>JABDLZ010000211.1 GCA_013001705.1 Flavobacteriales bacterium | reverse complement strand
GTGGAGAATATCCTCAATATCCACTGCTGATTCTACGGCCTGACACAATTCCATATTCAGGCTATCCGGATTGGTACTTTTCGGATAGAAGTGCATCATAGCTGCATCTGCTGCAAAGGCTCCTTGTCCAAAGCGATCGATGATCACTTGATTCCAAGGTTCACCTCCGAGGTCCCGGCTTCCATTGACCGCGACCTTGGCATTGGGAAAGCGCTGGCGGATCATAGGGATGATTGACTCGCATTGATCGGCATAGAAATCCACGTCAGGTAGGCAATCCTCGCAGATATCCGTGTAGAAACACGCGGTACTCGGTAAGAATTTCCCGTAGCGTCTCAGATGGAGTTCATTCCCGAGTTCAAAGGAGAACTCTCCCGGATAGGACGTGCAATCCCCACAGTACTCATACAGGATCTTATCGAGCTGTGCTTCTGCCCGCTGTACACCATTCTGTTTCATTAGTAGGCGTTTCTCCGTAGTGGATTGACCTGCAGTCTCAGCTTCGAGTTGTGGAGAACCTACATAGTATCTGGGATCGAATATGCCCAGTACGAATAGTTCATCGAGGTCTATTCCGTCCTGACGTAGCTCCAGTATGGCCGAGCGGTATGAAGCCAATGTGACCGTTGTGCTGGAGTATATGGATGAAAGTGACTCGTAATCAAGTGTGGCGGCCATGCCGCTGCATCCGATCTGGGCCGAGTAATTCCTTCCGATCAAGGATCCTT
Source organism: Flavobacteriales bacterium (assembly GCA_013001705.1). Lineage (NCBI taxonomy): Bacteria > Pseudomonadati > Bacteroidota > Flavobacteriia > Flavobacteriales > Flavobacteriales bacterium. The sequence goes on along the minus strand of JABDLZ010000211.1, from coordinate 8,581 downwards.
CACACAAAGTCAAGAGTTCTACCTCACCAGCTGCATTGTAGACCTGCTGTACCTCATCTTCCCAAATCCAGTAGTTGGCAGGTGTACCGCCTGGAAATCTGAGAAGGCCGGGTTTGAAATCCGAGATCTTATCACAGAGTGCAGCGTTGTTCCAATCAAAGGTGGTGGGTGAAAGTTCCGGTTGCTCACAGAAGGGTTCTTGATGGTCACTTCTGATACGGGCATTGAACCCGAACCGAGGATTCTCCTTCAGTTCACCCCATTGCACAGCCACAGCTTGCTGCTGGGAGTACACCTCAGGTGAATACACGTTGAATACTATGATACAGAATAGGACGTAGAGACGCCCTATGCCTTGGTCAGTCATGATCTATACCTCAATGCTAAAAAGCCTCTACCTCTTAAGAAGCTGATACTTAAGCAAATGCAAAATAGAGCATTATAGTGCGTGCATCAAGACCCTAGTTTTCAACGTGTTATTAACGAGATATGACGGAAATCATCTGAGAATAGACATGATCTTCAGCTTGCATTCGAATCAAGTACACACCTGATTGATAGATGTTTACATCATCCAAGCGAAGTTCTTGTCCAGAAGACAGCATGGAGATCGATCGTGAATAGATGGATTTGCCGGAAATATCATAGACCTCGATCAACAGGTCCTCCAAGTCCATATTGGAGGCAATCTGTATAGATTTCCCATCGAATGGATTGGGATAGACTGTCCATAGCTCCTGCCCCGTCAGATGCGATCGGCTCTTCAATTCATTCGCGGAGAATGTACCTCCTGGAGGAGTGTAGATACCTGTTAATGGATCGAAATCAGGTGTGTTGAAGATCTTGGTCTCCGACCATGGGCTGACCTGTCCGTCACCTGCCTCACAGTATGTACGCACCCGCCATTGGTACCGCGTATTGGGATCCACATCGGATCGCTGGAATTTGATCGGCCACTTGAAGAAATCCTGGCCGGGTTTTGTACGCTTGGAGATCAAGCTAGTATCAGCTCCCACTATGGGAGTATTGGTGGTTAGATCCCGGATGGCCCAGAACTGGATATCCACTGCACTGTTGTCTTCAGCTGTGTACTTGATCTGTGGTGATTCCTTATACCACTTGACCTGCACACGATCGATATTGCCATCAGGAAAGGGTACCGGCTGCTGGGATTTGGTTAGATCCACGGGAGCTGAGGAGAATAGGGCGCAATCGGGACCCGATTCAACACAGAAACCGGTCGTCTCCGAGCTGGCGAAGGAACCTCCGCTGGCCAGAACGTTGCCCGCTGCATCGGTCAGGGAATATGACCCTTCCCCATACCCGCAACAGATACCGTCTCCGAACGAGTCAAAGAAATTGAGGTCAAAACAACCATTCGACAAACAGAATTCTTCGATGACTGTAGAGCCATCAGGCTGGGATCCATAGGCTCCTCCTGATTCCACGGGTGTTCCCCCTGCATCGGTCACCGTCCATGTGGTCTCTTCTGGATAATTGTCCAAGATGATGGTCAATGTCATATCGTTGATGCATGGCAAGGGACAGTCAAAACAATCCACGCCACCGCAATCCACACCGGTCTCATCTGCATCCTGTACACCGTTGGTACAATGCTCCGCCAAGGGTTCACTGGCCCTCACGATGAATAGCCCATCCTCGATGGAGGAGATGACGATGTTGCCACTCTCAAAGTAGGGATAGTTGCTCCATGCCCCATTGAATCCCGTTCCATCGCTGTTGGGATAGACATCGAAGAATCCGACCTCGGTCAAATTCCCATTGGCCACATCACTGATATCCAATACACGTAGTCCTGCTCTATAATTGGCCTCGTAGGCCCTATCACCTTTGATGTAGAGATTGTGATCGATAGCACCGGTAGGGCCTTGGTAATAGCCTAGGAAAGAAGGGTTGTCCAGATCCTCGATGTTCCAGATATAGGTACGGGTATTGTGCCCAGCACTGTTCTCATCCAACTCATCGTTCATCATGTAGAATCTATGGTCCTCTGTGGCCCAACCTTGGTGGGTATAGGCGCTACCTGTGTAGCCGGTACGTGAGAGTTGGCTCGGATCGGTCTTGTCCGATACATCGATGATGGTGAAGGTATCTTCATTGGAAGCAAAAGCGATCTCTTTACCCTGGTGTTGGGGGTCCGGACCTATGTAGCTCACCACTTGGGCATCGTGAGTATAGCCATCGGCAGAGAATCCACCAGCAAGAGTTGGGCTTGAAGGATTAGATATATCCACGAAATGCAGGCCACCGCTGTAGGTCCCTGTACCTACTCCGTACGCGTATCCACTCGCCTCATTGATGACGATGTTATGCGCATTTCCAAATCCAGAGTAATGGGCCGTATTTGAGAAGGTCACCGGAGGAGAGGTGACACCTCCCAATTGCGTCAGATCGAAGACCTGCATCCCATGGCCACCGGCTTCTGATACGATGAATGCATGATCATTGTACACTTTGACATCTCTCCACAGACTGTTGGAAGTATGTGTAGGGAGATTACCGACCAATTGAGGATTGACAGGGTCACTGATGTCTACAAATGCCGTCCCATCGGTCAGACCTATGATCACATACTCCTTTCCGGATTGAGGATCGGTCCAGCCCCAGATGTCATTGCCTTCTACATTGAAGCCCCCTCCGAGTTGAGCCACCGAAAGATGGGCTACGAGGTCATATCCACTACAGGGATAGATTCCCGCAAAACCGTCCACACATGGAGCAGTTACTTGTGATATCGAGGATTGAGCAAAAAGAATCAAGGCACACGTGGTGCCAAAAGAACGTATAGCGCGCATGAAAAATGGGATGTTAAAAGTACCTGTTCGTCTCTGTCTGTAAGAAGGTCCCGTAAAGATAGTGCCCAAGCGGAAGCCCAGCAATTCTTATCTAGGGGTTCAATGGACCATGAAAGGAATGGATTCCCACTCACCATTTGAAGAATAGCGGATCACATACACACCTGCAGACCACGTACCTGAACCTTGTAATATCACTTGATCGGCAGCGACCCGGGTCTCTATCTCCAATCTTCTTCCTGTCAAGTCGAAAAGGGAGAAATGCGACTCGGCTGGGATATCTCCGCTGATCACGAGTCGTGCTTCATCCGGATAGGGCCTAAGGCTCCATGTGTCAGCATCGAGTCGTTTACTTGGGTCTTCTGGACCGGAAGTAGAGAATACTCCGGTGCTCGGGTCGAAATCCGGTGTGTTGAAGATCTTCACCTCACTCCAGGGACTCTCTTGCCCTTCCCCGTGTTCACAAGCACAACGCACTTGCCATTGATAGCGGATATTCGGATCGACCCTATTCGCATTGTTCACACCGTCTGCTCTGAATTTCAGCGGCCATTTGAAGATCTCCCTTGGCGTGATCCCATCGGCTTGGAATTTCTTCTTATCGACAAGCAGGATGGTATCCGGATCGGATATGGTCCCGGTCACCTCGCCCGTCTCGGGATCCAAGGTCTTCTTGGCCCAGGCCTTGATATCACAAGCAGCTGCGTCCTCATCGGTATATCGTACTTCTGGACTGGACTTATACCATTTGATCTGGACCCTATCCCGTACTCCATTCACCGGGTCGAAGGATTTATTGAGATCCACCGGAGCGGTTTCGAATTCCAAGCAGTCTTCGGAATGGGTTCCCAAATCCACAAAAACGCTTTCTGCAAATTCAGAACAATTGGCCTCATAGTGGATCAGTACAGTATATAATCCCGTGGTCACAGGAGCATAGTCTTGAAAAGTGGCCAATGGAAGGGCCTCGCCTTCCAAATACCATTGGTACGCGTTTCCGGCACTGGCCGTGAGGGTTGTATCTGCATTGACCGTGATACTAGGATCATTATCTGAACAATCCGCATCAATGATGCGATAGATCATCGAGCCTACCTGGTTGGCCGCATAGAGTTCTCCCAGATAATCCTCGCCTATGCAGGTCCATCCGAATCCCAAAGTAGTAGTGACTTCGAACCCGACCCAATTATCCCCACCATCCTGCTCTAAGGACCAGAATTGACCGGAACAGTAATCCACATAGAAATACTTCCCAAAAAGCTCTGGATAGGCTGAGCCTCGATAGACGTATCCGCCTGTGACCGAACAATGACCATCATCATGGGAATACTCGGCTATGGGCGGGACGAAGGCCGACATGGGGGGACAATCCACACCGTAGCCAGCATGATTCCCCTCGTAGCATCGCCATCCGTAATTCTCTCCTCCTTGGCTTCCTGCGGGCTGATGATCGATCTCTTCCCAGGTGTATTGCCCCACATCTCCTAGATAGAGGTCTCCATTGGAGCGGTCGAATGAGAAGCGCCATGGATTCCTCAGACCTGAGGCCCATATCTCCGGCAAAGTGTCTGAAGAAGTTCCGACAAAGGGATTATCACTGGGTACTTCATAGGGGAAATTTCCATCTACACGAATGCGAAGCATCTTTCCCAACAGCGAGCTCATGTCCTGACCATAATCCAGAGGATCTTCACTGGAACCCCCATCGCCCATACCGATATAGAGATAGCCATCCGGGCCGAATCTGAGGCAGCCTCCATTGTGATTGTTGAAGGGCTGATCGATCTCCATGAGTTCTACCAGTGAGGCCGTATCGACACTATCGGGATCCGAGCTGACCTGCATTCTCGCGATACGCGTATCACTGTCCAGGCCGATATAATTGAGGTAGAGATATCCGTTCGTATCATAGGCGGGATGGAAGGCCAGGCCTAAGAGACCGCGCTCCGAATTAGAACCTCCAGAAATCACTATGGAAGTGATGTCCAAGAACGGAGTTGGATCAACGGTGCCATCCGGTCGGAGTATCTGTATGGTCCCTCCTTTCTCTACAACGAATAGTCGCTCATCACCGGCATGTACGATATCCACCGGCTTATCGAATCCGCCCGCAAAGGGTATCAGATTGATATCTACATCCGTTTGAGTATGCGCCTCGATACCCAGAAAAATTAGGGTGCAAAGGCTCAGAAATATATGCGTGTGTCTAGTCATTCTACAGAAATACACTGCAAGATAGACCATAGAAGGGCCGTTGAAAAGGGAGGATTTGATCGAAAAGGCGAGTCCTACTCTACCAGAAGTCGCATAACATGGAGTCCTTCTGCGCTTTCGATCTCGAGTAAATACAGGCTTGGTACAAGCCCCGTCTCCAACTGTAAGTCGGTACTTCCTTTGACTCCTGTGAGGCTGAGTACTTGGTGCACCCTACCTGTAAGATCGACTATGCGCACCTGCAGGTCCATTGCGTGTTGGGCATTGTGCGTCAGACGGATGGTATGGTCAGAGGTCGGATTGGGAAATATTCCATATTGGACCTGACCGATGGTCCTATTCGATTTGCTTGAAGGCGTGAATACTCCGGTCATCGGGTCGAAATCCGGTGTGTTGAAGATCTTGACCGCAGACCATGGCGACTCTTGCCCTAGGCCTTGCTCACAAGCACAACGCACCTGCCATTCGTAGCGGATGTTCGGTTCTGCCCTGCGTGAATTATTTACGCCATCGGCCCTGAATTTTATCGGCCATTTGAAGATGGATCTCGCTGAGCCATCCGTGTAGTTCTTCTTGGCATCGAGGATGTAGAGCGTATCGGGATCCTGTATTGCAGCACCTATTGGATTTCCAGTCACGGGATCCAGATTACGTTTAGGCCAGAACTTGATATCGCAAGCAGCGGCATCTTCATCGCTGTACTTGATCTGTGGTGAATCCTTGTACCATTTCACCTGTACCCGGTCCTGCACCCCATTGACCGGATCGAATGACTTCGTCAGATCCACCGGTGCTGTATCAAAGACCGAGCAATTGCTAGGACAGGCCTCGCAGGATTCCCAACAGACCGGACCATAGGTCATATTCCCGTTCACAGTCAGAGTGCGGTTCACGAAGGACCCGGTAGTCATGACACATTCCTCCGTCCCATTGAAATTTTCTTGATCGGTCCAATTGTCCACCGCAAACTTGAACTCGTAGAAACCTTGAGGAAGAATGATGGACTGCTCCCAGATATCATCTCCGTCAACATCGCTCATCTGATCGCACACCCCACACCAATCATTGAAGGTGCCATTGACTTCTGGAGTGGTATATGGCGAATTGTAACCCGTCATATCCACTTGGAATTGCACCAGATATTCGCAGCTTCCATCATCTACTTGAGCGTCTGGATTGTAATTGACCGCTGATGCATCGGTGCAGCCTTGTTGATCGGCAAAGCAGGTCTCACAACTGTTGAAACAAACGAGATCGAGAATCTGATCCTCAGCGGTCACTTGGGCAAAGCGATTCACATATACAGTACCATCGGCATAGGTCGTCAAGCAACATGAGGTCTCCGGTGGGAAGTCCTCGATCAGGCCGTTCCATCCGTTGGTCGTGAATTTATATTCGATAGGTCTAGGGGGCAGAGCAAGAGTCAGCTCCCAGATTCCATTGCCCATATCTGTCATGGGATTGCAGTCCCCACACCATCCGTTGAATGTACCATTGACATAGACGATATCCGTAGGTGCAATGCTTTCATTGGACATATCCACACGGAAGGTCGTTTCGGGCACATAGCCGGGATCGAGTTGATATACGCGTACATAGTCCACTTGGATATCATTGGGAAAGGTCGTATTGGCGTTCGGACCACTGCTGGTGATCGCGAGATTGAGTATCAGATACCAATCATTGGTATTGAAAGGCCAATTCAGGTGAGCGGGATAATCCGAAGGGGTCACACTGTGGAACAATACGCCATCCACATACCAAGCAATGTAATCGGTGAACCACTCTACACTATATACATGGAAATCGTCTGCATAGGAACCTGAGGCGATGGCGGTATTCCCCGCTTGGTAGGTGCTTCCTTCCCCACAGTTACCCATGTGCGCGGCACCGGTGGTCACATTGCTGTTCCCATCATTTCCCCATTGCTCCATGATGTCGATCTCCCCGGTCTCAGGCCAGCAACCCCCGGCCAACATCCAGAATGCCGGCCACATGCCCTGGCCATCCACCGTCTTGATGCGTGCTTCGACCTTTCCATGTAGGAATTCGAACTTGTCTCGTGTGATGATCTTGGAAGAAGAATAGTAGTATGGCTCGAAATTGCTGTATTCATCCGCTATACCTTGCGGTTCTTCCCGGGCTTCGATCTTAAGGACCCCATTTGAGAGAGAGGTGTTCTGCTCTTGATAATACTGCAATTCGCTGTTGCCCCAGCCATACAGACCTTCTACATAGCCATTGCCTCGACTGTGAGACCATTTAGAAGTATCCAATGCATTTCCATCGAATTCATCTGACCACAGCAGCTGCCAATCCTGGCCGAAGCTGGACAGACTGGCTCCTATGAAGAACAGTATGAGAAATTGAATCGTGCGCATTGTATACCCCCAAAAATAACGAAGGAGGCTACCCTGACCAGAGCAACCTCCTACGTTCATATCACAAATTATGACTACCTAACCACAAATCTTGCATTCGTTACAGACCCCTGAGACTCCAGATTGATGAAGTACATACCAGCGGCCAAAGTCTTATCGAAATCGATATTCATCGTGAGCCCTTTCACGGGACCCGTATATCGGTGTACCATTTCTCCGCTCAAGCTGTAGACGATCATGTCTACAGGTCCTTCGGTGACCTCATCCAATGTGAGGGTGATGGTATTACCGTCAGAAGGATTGGGGAAGAGATCGAACTCGATGGCTCCATCGAGCACCTTCCAATCTCCGTTTATATACTGCGCTCCAGGAGGAGGAGTATAGATACCAGTTGCTGGATCGAAATCCGGAGTATTGAAGTTCTTCTCTACAGACCAAGGGCTTACCGGTCCATTACCTGCATCACAGTAAATACGCACTCTCCAGCGATATCGGGTATTTGGATTGATATCCGGGCGAATGTACTTGACCGGCCACTTGAACAAGTCCTTGTTCGGCTTGGTGCGCTTTGAGAGCAAGGTCGTGTCACCATTGGTAATCGGGGTGTTGGTCACCAGATCACGGATCGGCCAGAACTCTATGTCGACCGCAGTATTGTCATCTGCAGAATACTTGACATCGGGAGTGTCTTTGTACCATTTGACCTGCGCACGGTCGATATCCCCATCAGGGAAGGGTACAGGCTGTTGGGACTTGGTCAGACCAACAGGAGCTGAGTCGGCAAGTGTACAAGGAGCTGCACAGGCAGTGCAGGACTCGAAACAGACCATATCTACGATGGCATCTCCATTGACGTCCAATACCCTATTGGTGAATTCACCGGTTGTAAGCGTACACTCTTCGCCTCCAACGAATGATTCGTCATCTGCCCAGTTATTGATCTGGAACTTGTACTCGTTCTGCCCGGCAGGCATCAACACCGTACCGGTATAGGTTCCATCTCCATTGTGAGTAAGCATGTTGCAATCACCACACCAGCTGTTGAACTGACCGCTTACGAACACACTGGAATCTCCAACGATCTCCGGACCTTCATATTGATTCATATCCACTGAAAGGGTGATGTTCCCTGGGTCTTGGGCCAGGTCACAGGTCACACAGGCCTGGAAA
>JABDLZ010000210.1 GCA_013001705.1 Flavobacteriales bacterium | reverse complement strand
AATCAGAATGAAGAACTCGTCTCTCAATTCAAGGGCACGGTCTATCATTCTTCCAAAGCTTGGGAGATAGACTCTTCTCCATAGGCATCTACTACCTTTACCCTCGAAATGAATTCCAGAAACTCCTTTCTTGAATCCCCAATTATCCCTCTTGAATCCATTCTTGAATCACCCCTCTTGAATCATACACCCTATGAGCTACATCATTGACGGCATACGCACACCTATCGGTAGATTCACCGGCACCCTCAGCCCAGTCCGTACGGATAATCTCGCAGCACATGTCATCCGGGAGTTGATGGCGCGCAATCCGGATGTCCCTGGAGAGGCGATAGATGATGTGATCATGGGATGTGCCAATCAGGCCGGAGAGGATAACCGCAATGTGGCCCGTATGGCCTTGCTGCTGGCGGGCCTCCCCTATACGGTGCCCGGAGAGACGGTCAATCGGCTCTGCAGCTCCGGGCTCAGCGCGGCTATTCACGCACATCGGGCGATCCATACCGGTGATGGGGATCTCTTCATCGCAGGTGGAGTGGAACACATGACCCGCGGACCATGGGTGATCTCCAAGGTGAGTACTCCCTTCGGTCGTGATGCGCAGATGCACGATTCCTCCTTTGGATGGCGTTTTATCAATCCCAAGCTGGAGGCCGTATACGGTACTGATGGCATGGGAGTCACCGCTGAGAATCTGGCCGAGAAATATTCCATCAATAGGGAGGATCAAGATCGATTCGCCTATGGGTCACAGATGAAGGCTGCAGAAGCTCAGCGCAATGGTCGACTGGCCAAGGAGATCGTAGCTGTGGAGATTCCCCAGCGGAAAAAGGACCCGATCATCTTCGATCAGGATGAGTTCATCAAGCCCAATACCACCTTGGAGATACTTGCCAAGCTGCGGCCAGCCTTCCGCAAGGAAGGTGGAAGTGTGACCGCAGGAAACGCTTCAGGTCTCAATGACGGGGCCGCAGCCGTGCTCATCGCATCCGAGCAAGGAGTTGAGAAATACGGATTGAAGCCCAAGGCCAAGATCATCAGCTCGGGAGTAATAGGAGTCGAACCACGCATCATGGGTATCGGTCCGGTCAAGGCAAGTCAACTCGCCCTTGAGCGCGCGGGCCTGAGCCTGGATGATCTGGACATACTCGAATTGAACGAGGCTTTCGCGGCACAGGTCCTGGCCTGTACCCGAGAACTCGGATTGGCCGATGATGACCCACGCATCAACCCCAATGGAGGAGCCATAGCCATCGGCCATCCACTCGGAATGACCGGGGCGCGTCTGTTGAATACTGCGGCTATCGAATTGCACGAACAGGATAAGCGATACGCCCTCGTTACTATGTGTGTGGGTGTGGGACAGGGATATGCAGCGGTGATCGAGCGTGTTTGAAGTCAAAGAAATAACAGCTGAGGACACCTATCCCCTCCGACATAGTATCCTCCGGCCTCATCAGACATTAGCGGATTGTCTCTATCCGGGAGACTCGAAGACCGAGAGCTTCCATGTTGGTGCATACATCGGTGATGAACTGGTATGCATCGCCTCCTTCTTCCCTCAACTCTCCGACCGTCTGCCACATGCCAAGCAATACCGACTGAGAGGCATGGGAACATTGCCCGAGCATCAAGGAAAGGGCATAGGTGCGCGGGTATTGGAAGAAGGTGAACGCATCGCTCGCGAGAAGGGCTATGACCTCATCTGGTGCAATGCACGCACTTCTGCATATGGCTATTACGTCAAGCAAGACTATACCGCCTTCGATGACATCTTCGAGATAGAAGGGATAGGTCCACACAAAGTGATGTACAAGCTGTTGTGACTTGTTTGGCACTCCTTGTTAGGAGAATTCCACCTCGCTGATTCCAGCCCTTCCTTTTCTTGGTTAATTCGTTTGAAAATCAACGGAGCATGACCCTCAGCACCCTCGATATCGTCATCATATTCTCCTTGCTGGCCATCTATCTTGGAGTAGGTATTTGGAGCTCTAAAAAGTCGAAAAAGGGTTCTCGTGAATTCTTCCTTTCTGGAGGAAACATGCCTTGGTGGCTGCTCGGAGTCAGTATGGTCGCCACGACCTTCTCCGCAGATACTCCCAATCTCGTAACGGATATCGTCAGGCAGAACGGTGTCTCAGGCAACTGGGCCTGGTGGGCATTCCTCCTCACAGGTATGCTTACGGTCTTTGTTTATGCGCGCCTCTGGAGGAGGAGCGGCATCACCACCGACCTGGAGTTCTACGAATTGCGCTATACCGGAAAGATGGCCTCGTTCCTTCGTGGATTCCGAGCCATCTATCTGGGAGTATTCTTCAATGTGATGATCATGGCCACCGTATCCCTGGCCGCGATCAAGATAGGTGGAGTCATCCTAGGATTGGAGCCTTGGGTCATACTGGCCATAGCTGGCACGGTTACGGTGCTCTATAGTGCGCTCGGAGGTCTACGGGCGGTCATCCTTACGGATTTCATCCAATTCACCATAGCGATGATCGGGGCGGTATGGGCAGCGGCCACCATCACCCATATGCCCGAAGTCGGTGGCTTGGACGGATTGTTCACTCATGAGAATGTGCGCGATAAGCTGAATCTTCTACCGGATTTCAGTGATTCGGAGACTCTTATCCCTATGCTCATCATCCCACTCGCAGTACAATGGTGGAGTGTGTGGTATCCCGGTTCAGAGCCTGGAGGAGGGGGCTATGTGGCCCAGCGCATGCTCTCGGCCAAGGATGAGGATCACGCCATGGGAGCGACCTTGTTCTTCCAGATCGCGCACTATGCACTACGCCCCTGGCCGTGGATCATCGTGGCGCTGGCATCGCTCATTTTCTTCCCCGATCTAGCTTCAATCCAAGCGGCTTTTCCTCACCTGAGCGATAGTATCATCGGGCACGATCTGGCCTACAGTGCCATGCTCACCTTCCTACCCAGCGGACTGATCGGGATCATCATCGCGTCATTAGCCTCGGCCTATATGAGTACCATCTCCACCCATCTCAACTGGGGCTCGAGTTACATCGTCAATGACTTCTACCTGCGCTTCATGGACAAAGAAGCGAGTCCTGCCAAGCAGGTCAGTATCGGACGAGCAAGTACCGTCATCCTCATGCTCCTTGCCTCATTCATGGCCCTATTCCTGGAAAGCGCCTTGGATGCGTTCAACATCCTGCTGCAGATCGGTGCAGGAACAGGATTGATCTTCATCCTGCGCTGGTTCTGGTGGCGGATCAATGCCTATACCGAGATCACGGGAATGACCGTCTCTTTCCTCATCGCCATCTATTTCAAATTCATCTATACGGGAGATATGGCCGATCACTGGCAGTTGTGTTGGGGAGTAGGTATCACGACCATAGCTTGGCTTACAGTGACCTTGCTTACCCGCCCTGAACCGGAATCGTGTAAGGCATCCTTTGACTCATTGATCGGAAAGGATGCCGGCCATGGTATGAGTATGAAGATCCTCGCGATGATCACTGGGACGATCAGTATCTATTCCGGGCTATTCTTCACCGGATATCTGCTCTATGGAAATGTCAGTGCGGCTTCTATCTCAGGTATGACCCTTCTGATTGCAGGGGCTATTACCTGGACGATCTGGAGGCGATTGAAAGCCCACGTTTCGTAAGAAGTCGTACTTTTCAGAAGCTCTGTGACTCAGAGCGACCAAATAAAACCAAACGACCTCTATGATCAAAGACCCTAAAAGTCGCTTGATAGCGCTCTGCTGTCTGTTGCTCTTGACTTCCTGTGCAGGCACCAACAATAGCTTCAGTTCTAAAGAATTCGGAAAGCGTAAATACCTGAAGGGCAGGTATGTTCAGCTGAAATCGACTGAAAAAGAACGTCCTGCTGAGATCAAGAACGACCTGCTTTCTGAAGAAATTCAGGAGACCAGGGATGAGGGTGCAGTGCTTCTGGAGAAACCGGTTTCTGATAAAACACATCACGCACAGCAGAAGACCAGTTCAAAATCCACTCACCATAAGTCGACCCGCGTCACAAGGACTGAAGCCGAAAAGATAGACCAATGGGCCTCCATGGCAGAAAGGTATTCTTCTCCAAAGCGCCAATTGCACGTCTCCATAGCTGAGAGTCAGGAAGAAACCCCTCGCACCCACTGGGGAGCCATCGCAGGATTGGTCTGTGGGATACTGGGTATCATCGGCCTCTTTCTCGTGCCTGGGGTCGGTCTTCTTACCATACCGGCATTGATCTTCGGTTCTGTCGCAAAGACCAGCATCAAGGCCTATCCAGAAAGATTCAAGGGTTTGGGCATGGCACAGGCAGCTTTCGTACTCGGAATTATCGGTGTGGGGCTGATAGTGCTTGCTATTATTCTGGTCATCATCTACTTGAGCGATATCAGTTTCAACGGATAATAGCAACGAGTATAAACCTCGAATCATCAATCACATTTAAAACTACTTCTGACCTATGCGAACAAAGATCTATACCCCCCTATTGTGGATAGCGCTACTCATGCTCACCTTTTCATGTGCATCAGATAAGTATCAATACTCCTCTAAAGAATTCGGAAAGCGTAAGTATCTGAAAGGGAAATACGTACAGCTGAAGGAGGATGATCGTAAGAAGCCCGATAAATTGGATATCGAAGAATTCGTCAGTGAGCTAGAAGAGTCCATGATACCAATCACCGATAGCGAAGTATCAACTGAGACGAACGATTCAGAAACAAAGATTCAAGTAGTAGGAACTTCCCATGATGACTCTCAGGCAGTGCAGAGAAAAGGCCGTATGAGTGCAGTACACAAGGCATTGAAATTCAAACGTACGTTGGTCAAGCAGATGCTCGAGAAACCCGAAGTCTCCGAGTCATTCGATGCTCAAGATGGCTACCAGACGGTGCATTGGGGTTCCATCACAGGTCTCATCTGCGGGATTCTTGCCTTCTTCATAGCCGGCATTATTCTGGGTCTTTGCGCAGTAGTATTCGGAGGGGTCGCACTCGGTGCTATCAATAGAGAACCTGGGGTGTATCGGGGAAGAGGTGGCGCAATTGCAGCCATCGTTCTGGGATTGATCGCTCTGGTCCTGACCCTTATCTTCTTGTCGACCTTATAGCTTCTGAGGCTACCTTCAGGATATGGAAGTCAGCCGAGCAAAAAAGAACAATCAAGACAAA